>SVCR01000118.1 GCA_015058265.1 Clostridiales bacterium | reverse complement strand
GCTATCAAACTTACAAAGAATGAACTGAAGAAGCAGAAGGACAACCTTAAGCAGTTCCAGCGCTATCTTCCGACACTGCAGCTCAAGAAGCAGCAGCTGCAGTCGGTAATAATGAGTATACGCGCTGAACTCGAGCGTAAGGAAGCCGAACGCACTCAGATGATCGGTGATTTGGACGATTGGGTAGCTGTATTCGCAGAAAACGAACTCTTTGACGAAATGAAAAGACTTGATCAGCTCGTGCAGCCTGATAAGGTCATCGTTAAAGACGACAACATCGCCGGTGTAACTATACCGGCCTTTGAGGAGCTCACGTTCAAAGACATCAATTACGACGTAGACGACTATCCGCTTTGGGTCGATACTGCTGTCTTCAAACTTCGTGAGATCGCCAGACTGGACGCTTTGGTCTCGACACTCCGTAAGCAGACTGCTCTGCTCGAGGCGGAACTCCGGACTACTTCTCAGAGAGTTAATCTGTTTGAGAAGGTCAAGATACCGGAAGCAAAAGAGAACATCAGGGTCATTCAGGTTTACCTTGGAGACCAGCAGACGGCGGCCGTAGTACGAGGCAAGATCTCGAAGAAGAAATTAGTGGAGGTATAAGGCGATGATTGAAAAAATGAAAATGGTTCACATCGTAACATCTGCCTCCGGAAAAGAAGAGATGCTGAAGGGCCTCAGAGATATAGGCGTTATGCATCTCGCAGAAAAACAAAGTGCAGATCGTGAAGTATTGGATCGCTTCCAGGCCCTGTCGAGGACAGAGCTTACTCTCAAGGAGTACGCCGAGCCTAAACAGGAAGGCAGCAAAGAGATACTCAGCGATGATGAATTCAATGAAATGTACAGCAATGTACTGGAAGCCCTGGATCGAAAGAGCCTTCTGGGGCAGGAAATAAGTGCTGCAAACGCAGAGATAGACAGGGTCGCTCCTTGGGGAGATTTCTCTCCTGAGGATGTCAAGGCTCTCAAGGAAGACGGGTTCGACCTTCACTTCTACCGCATTGGAGACAAGGAGTTCCAGGCGGCGCTGGCAGACGAGAACATCCGCTTGTTCCGCCTTGCACCTGTCGATAAGATGAACACTGTTGCGGTGATAGGACAGCTTCCGGCTGAGATCCAGGCGACTGAATTCGTTCTGCCGGACAAGAGCATCACTCAGCTGCAGCAGGACATTGCAGCGGCTCAGGATGGCATCAAGGCATGTGATGATACACTTAAGGCTGCATCGATATACGATGAGAGCTTTAAGGCTGAGATGCTGAAAACACAGAATGAAGTGAATTTCTCAGCAGCCAGTGCAACAGCGCAGGGCGACGGAGACTTCGTATGGCTCTCCGGATATGTTCCTGAGGTTGACTTGGACAAGTTCAAGGCAATGGCGGCAGAGAAGAACTGCGCTTGGGCAGTTGAAGATGTTGAGGACGAAGATGATCAGATACCGACCAAAGTACGCTATGGAAAAGTATCCAAGTACATCCAGCCGGTCTTCGACATTCTGGGTATCCTTCCGGGATACAGAGAACAGGATATATCGCTCTGGTTCTTCCTGTTCTTCACACTGTTCTTCGCGATGATCATCGGAGACGGCGGCTACGGCATGCTGATCCTGATCGGAACGATCGCAATGACAGTCAAGAAAGTAGGAACTAAAGATATCCGGTTCCTCTTATACGTGTTATCGATCGCAACAGTAATATGGGGTGCTATTACAGGAACCTGGTTCGGAATGGCAAGTGCCATGAATGTTCCGTTCCTCAAGGCTCTGGTCATCCCGACATTTGCAACTTATCCTGAGGTCTTCGGACTTGAGGCCAACGTACCGCAGAACATGATCATGAAGTTCTCGTTCACGATCGGAGCGATACAGATGGTTCTCGGATCCATCCTTTCAATAAAGGACAAGCTGCCTAAGAAAGATCTGTCGTGGGTCTCCAATGCAGGCTGGGCAGTCGCTGTAATAGCGATGTATCTGCTGGCTCTCAATCTGGTTATCCACGAAGACATCGATCTTGTACCGGTGTTCGGACTGATCGGCGTCGGATTCGTCCTTGTACTGCTGTTCGGCGGTATGTCGCCTGACAAGACATTCGGACAGGGGCTCAAATCAGGTCTGGCAAATGCTTTCACCGACTTCCTGGATACGATCAGCTGTTTCGGTAACGTAATGAGCTATATCAGACTGTTTGCGGTAGGCATGGCCGGTGTTGCGATCTCACAGAGCTTTAACGGGATCGCTGCAGGTATGCATGGTCCGCTGATCATTCTCGGTGTTGTGGTCGTACTGATAGGCCATGCGCTGAACATCATTATGTGTTTCCTGTCAGTAGTAGTTCACGGCGTACGTCTGAACGTACTCGAGTTCTCAGGCCAGGTTGGTCTTGAGTGGACAGGGATCCCTTACGAGCCATTTAAAAAGTTGAATAAATAAGAAAAGGAGAATTGATATGAATCTTGCATTTCTTGGTATGGCTGCAGCTCTTGGTTTATCTGCTGCTGGTTCTGCATTCGGAGCCGGATTTGCCGGCATGTCTTCAGTAGGTGCATGGAAAAAGTGCTATGCAGGTGGTAAGCCTGCTCCGTTCATCATGATCGCTTTCACCGGTGCGCCTCTTACACAGACCATTTACGGCTTCCTGCTGATGAACTTCATCAGAAGTGCTAACTGCGATGCAGGCATGGCACTCGGCGTAGGACTGTTCGGCGGTCTTGCTATCGGTCTGTCCGCACTCTTCCAGGGCAGATGCGCTGCAGCTTCCTCTGATGCTCTTGGTGCTACAGGAAAGGGTACTGCTAACTACTTCATTGTAATCGGTATCGTTGAGACTGTTGCGCTCTTCACACTGGTATTCAGCTTACTGCTGCTTAACAGCTAATAACAGCTTATCGGAGCTTCGCTCCCGGCTGAAAAGGCACAGAAACGATAACAGACTCCCTGTCACTCCGGCAGGGAGTTTCTGTTATTTCTGAGCGTTTTGTTATATACTTGTCCTGTAGCGCGCCTTATCCGGGCCGGGATCAGATCCGGGGCCGGAAGAATCATGTGCGCGGGGAAAGGGAAGATGGACAGAAGAAAAGATTACATAGAGGGAATGAAACTCGGAATACCGATCGGCCTGGGGTACTTTGCCGTTGCTTTCTCTCTCGGGATAGCGGCGAGAGATTACGGCTTCAGTCCGGCTCAGGGATTCATCGCGAGCCTGCTGACATATGCTTCGGCCGGACAGTATATCGGATTCTCGCTTTACTCTCTTAATTCGACGCTGATACAGCTGATAGTACTGACGGTCATCACTAATGCCAGATATATTCTCATGGGAGTAACTCTCAATCAGAGAATGCCTGAAGGGACTCCCTTGATGAGGAGGATCGTTGTCGGTACATGTATCACAGATGAAATATTCGGTATCACTATAGCAAGACCGGGAGTCCCGTCACCGTTCTTCACGTTCGGTGCCTGGACTACTGCAGTTCCTCTGTGGGCTATAGGAACCGCCATAGGGATCAGCATGGGCAATATCCTTCCGGCAAGGATAGTCAGCGCTCTGAGTGTTGCTATCTTCGGGATGTTCCTGGCTGTGTTTATCCCGCCTGCAAGGGAGGACAAGGTCGTAGGTCTGGCAGTTGCGGTAAGCTTTGCACTGTCATATGCTGCGGCATATTTGCCATGGATATCAGGGATATCTCAGGGCAGCCGGACAATACTCCTGACGTTGGCAATATCTGCCGTATTTGCTGTTCTCGTGCCAAGAGTCAACGAGCCGGCAGAGGCAACGGAGGTGCAGGAACAATGAGCGGCGGTTTATACATTTATATATACATTTTCGTAATGGCCTTTGCCACCTGGTGCATGAGGAGCATCCCGTCGCTGGTGATGAAGAAGCCGATAAAGAACAGATTCGTGCAGTCTTTCCTGTATTATGTTCCGTATGTCACTTTGGCGATAATGACATTTCCGGCGATAATCGAAGCCACGGAATCACCGATAGCAGGTGCAGCAGCACTGATCGCGGGAGTCGTCGCAGCGTGGCTCGGAGCCAAACTGCTGAGCGTTGCTGTCCTGTGCTGCCTCGTAGTACTTGTAATTGAGATGTTCTTATAGAATTCGATATGTTAAAATAAGATTGATATTTGATGCTGACAAGAACAGCAGGAGGATCTATATGGTTGATTATATGAAGCTGCAGAACGGCAGCGATATAAGAGGCGTTGCCATGAAGGCAGCCGAGGGAGATACTGTTGAGCTGACTGAAGAACTGGCGGGTACAGTCGGAGGTGCCTTTGCGTACTGGCTCGGGTTCAAGGTCGGCAAGAACCCTTATGATCTCAGGATATGCGTAGGGCATGATTCGAGAGTATCAGCCGATGAGCTTACTCGCGGACTGATCAAGGGAATGACAATGTTCGGTGCTGAGGTCTGGGATGCAGGACTTGCGACTACTCCGGCTATGTTCATGTCTACTGTCATGCCTCAGTTTGACTTTGACGGAGCGGTCATGGTCACAGCAAGCCATCTTCCGTGGAACAGGAACGGGTTCAAGTTCTTCTCTAAAGAAGGCGGTCTTGAGAAAGAAGATATAGCATCCATCCTGCGTACTGCGAGCAGATATGCTTTCGTTGGTGAATACTACGAAGAAAGAAAAGCCAATGTACTGGAAATGTATGCGGCATATCTGAGACAGATGATATCAATGGGACTGAAGGATGTGCCGGGAGCTCTTAAGGGCATGCATATCGTAGTGGATGCCGGAAACGGTGCGAGCGGTTTCTATGCAAGTGAAGTGCTTGAACGCATGGGCGCAGATATCAGCGGCAGCCGTTTTCTGGAGCCGGACGGGATGTTCCCTAACCATAAGCCGAACCCGGAGGATCCTGAAGCTATGGCGTCGATATGTGAAGCTGTACTTGAGAACGGTGCTGATCTCGGCATTATCTTCGATGCAGATGGCGACAGGGTCTCTGCAGTCGGACCTGACGGCAAGCCTATATCCAGGAACGGGATCATCGCACTTGCAGCGGCTCTCGCCGCAGATGACTACCCGGGAGGGACTGTAGTAACAGACAGCGTCACCTCTGATGAGCTGAAGGAGTTCCTGGAGAAAGATCTCGGACTCAAGCACTTGAGATATAAGAGAGGCTATCGGAATGTTATAAATAAGGCTAAAGAACTCAATGAAAGCGGAGAGAAAGCATTCCTCGCTATAGAGACTTCGGGTCACGCTGCATATTCGGATAATTACTATCTGGATGACGGAGCCTTCCTGGCCACACAGATAGTGATCAATGCGGCAAGACTGAAATCCCGGGGCAAGGATATCACCGCTTTGACGGAGAGCCTTAAGCATCCGGCAGAATCATGGGAAATAAGATTCAATCTGACTGTGCCTGATTACGCAGAGCTCGGAACCAGGATAATAGAAGATATGAAGGTGTGGGCCGCAGAGACAGAAGGAATGGAGCTCGTCGAGCCTAATTACGAGGGTGTCAGGGTCAACTACGATGTAGACGGAAGCAAGGGATGGTTCCTTCTCAGGATGTCACTCCATGATCCGATTCTCCCGCTTAACATAGAATCATCGGAAAAGGGCGGAATAGCCAAAGTCATCCCGCTTATCGGGAACTTCCTTAATAATTATGACGGCATTGAGATGCCGCAGTGATCAGCGGTCATGCTGCAGGAGCTGATTATAAGTGAGTAACAACAGAAGAAGCGGAAATAACAGAATAAGAAGAATTGCCGGAAATGTCATCATGATATGTCTGGCAGCGATCGCATGTGTGTCAGGATGGAAAGTATATACCATCGTCCATGACTAT
>SVCR01000117.1 GCA_015058265.1 Clostridiales bacterium | reverse complement strand
CCTTGGTCTCAGTAAAAGCTGATCCGTCGAATTTGACATCGTAATTGCCCTTGGACAGCTCTGTCGCGGAGCGGGTTATGTTCTCTATAGGCAGAGATATCCTTCTCGACAGGGCATAGGCAAGGATACAGGCGGCTGTCAGCACAATGAATGAAATATACGTCAGCAGGTTCTTGATGATCCTTATAGTGACCTGGTCCGGATGCAGAGGAGCGATGATAAACAGAGTGTTGGTCTCAGTCCCTCTGCGTATGTGAGCAGCATATATCAGTCTGTAGCTGGATCCGGATGTTGTGCTTCTGGTAGCGGTGACACTGTCCAGACCGGAACTGTCGAGCTTGGCTCTTATTTTAACTATGTCTTCCTCGAAAGAATCGACATCCTTGACCGCTCCGGTGCCGTTGTAGACCATTGCCCCGGAAGAATTCTCTATCCTTATCAGGATCCCGCTGGTCTCTGCGGTCTGCAGAGCAAAGCTGTCAAAGCCGTCGCTGCCTTCTTTGTATTGCTTCTCGATAGCAGCGGCTGTCTGTATGACCTCCTGCGATCGCAATGATTCATAGTAAGTGCTGACGAAGAACGACATGAGTCCCCACAGCAGAGAAACAAGAAGCAAAGCAAAAATGACAAACGAGAACAGAGTCGTTGTCTTGATGCTTCCCGGATCTAAGTAAAATCTTCTGTTTCTGTCTTCGCCTGCCACTTTAAATGCTCCTGCCTGATAGCCTGTAAGCCGGATCGTTATTCTTCATATTCGAACTTGTATCCTACACCTCTCAGAGTGACGATGAACTTCCTGTACGGCCCGAGGCTGTTGCGGAGATTCTTGACGTGAGTATCTATCGTCCTGTCATCTCCGAAGAAGTCATATCCCCATATGTCTGAAAGCAGACGGTCTCTTGAGAGAGCGATGTTCTTATTCTGGATCATATAGAAGAGAAGGTCGTATTCCTTAGGGGTCAGCTCAATGCGCTTGCCGTCAACAGTAATTGTACGGGCGGCAAAGTTGACCTCGAGTCCGTCGAACTTCTCGATGGAAGCAGAACCCTTTTCTGACGCATCCGCTCTGCTGAGCACAGCGTTCACACGAGCCATCAGTTCTTTAGGGCTGAAAGGCTTGACCACATAGTCATCGATACCGAGCTCGAACCCGAAGAGCTTGTCATACTCTTCCCCTCTGGCTGAGAGCATGATGACCGGAATATTCTTTATCTTCTGTATCTCTTTGACTGCGCTGAAGCCGTCGAGCTTAGGCATCATTACATCCATTATGATCAGATCATAGTCGTTGAGCTTGACCATGCCGATCGCGCTCATTCCGTCGGCTGCTTCTTCGGCTTCATAGCCGCTGAACTCAGCATATTCTCTTATGACCTCACGGATCTTATCTTCGTCATCTACTATGAGCAGTTTTTTCATAGCTGTGATCCTCCGTATACTAAGTTTTATATCCTGCAAAAGAAAAACAGCTGCAGGTGATCGTTTGAATTACAAAAAATTATACCACATTCAGAATGATGCCGTCCACATATGCAAAACGCTGTGAGGCTTAGCGAAAGTGAGGTATACGGGTTCGGATTGTGATGAGCATGTGATTAACGGTCAAAAAATGCCACATTTATATGTTGACAAGTAAATATACTGGTGGTAAAATTACTATTTTTTAATTGCTTTTTTGCTTCAAAAACATTATAATAGCTTTGTACTGTGGGAGGAACAAGACCGTGTTTAAAGTTGGAGAGCACATTGTATATCCAATGTATGGTGCGGGGATCATCACTGAGATCGTTGACAAGGATTTTCTCGGTGAGACCCGTACGTATTATAATGTCTCTCTTCCTTACTCAAGGATGGAAGCATCCGTCCCCGTTGACAACTGTGAGAGGCTGGGTGTAAGGCCGGTCATCGACCCGGATCATATACCCGCGGTTTTGAAAGTTCTCAGCGGCGAGACCGAGCCGATGAATCCTAATTGGAACAAGCGATACCGGGAGAATACCGAACGGATGCAGACGGGCAATATCCTGGAGGTCGCTGCGGTGGTAAGGAATCTTGTGAGGTCAGACAGAGCCAAACCTCTGTCGACCGGGGAGAAGAAACTCCTCGGTACTGCCAAGCAGATCCTTGAAAGTGAACTGATCTACTCCGGCGGTTATACAATGGAGGAAGCAGACGAGATGGTCGAGTCGAACATTTAGCCGGAAGGCGATGAACGCTTCGACCTATTTTTATGCTCTCAGCACGATCACTTCTAATTTTTCGTTCATATATATTGTTTTTTCATTGAAAGTCTCAATGACATAGCCTATAATTATTAGCAATGCTGTTGGGAGGACAGATAATATGGCTACAAGAGTTGGAACAGGATATGATGTTCACAGACTTGTCCCGGGGAGAGATCTTATACTCTGCGGGACTCCAGTCCCCTGGAATAAAGGACTCGACGGACATTCCGATGCCGATGTCGCAACGCACGCCCTGATTGACGCTTTGCTCGGAGCGGCAGGCCTCGGAGATATCGGACGTCATTTTCCTGACGACGATGACAGATATAAAGGAGCGGACTCCATTAAGCTCCTTGCAGAAGTCCGGAGAATGCTGGGAGATGCCGTGATCAATAATGTTGATGTAACGATCATAGCACAGGCCCCCAAACTCGCTCCGTACAACGAACAGATGAGAAATAACATAGCTGATACGCTCGGGATACCGGTTTCGAGAGTCAATATCAAAGCGACGACTGAAGAAGGACTCGGGTTTACGGGCAGGGGCGAAGGCATGGCGGCCGTTGCGACCTGCGCAATAGAAGGGAGATTTGAATAATGAGATTATCTAAGAACCACCTTAAGACTCTTCGTGAGGCACCATCAGATGCTGTACTTGAGAGCCACAAGCTGCTTGTCAGAGCTAATATGATCAAGCAGGAAGCGGCGGGAATATACATGTATCCTAAACTGGGCTGGAGAACTGTAAGAAAGATCGAGCAGATCGTAAGAGAGGAAATGGATTACATTGATTGCCAGGAGATATATATGCCTCATGTCAACCCTGCAGAACTCTGGCAGGAGACCGGCAGATGGTATGCTTACGGACCTGAGCTCTGGAGAATCAAAGACCGTAACGGCAACGACTTCATCCTCAATCCTACATGCGAAGAGATATTTACTGACTTTGTCCGTAAAGAGTGGTCGTCATACAAGGAGCTCCCGTTCTCGCTGTATCACATCCAATTCAAGTACAGAGATGAGTCCCGTCCGAGATACGGACTCCTGAGAACAAGAGAGTTCATCATGAAGGATGCGTATACATTCGACGCAACTCCGGAAGATCTTGATGTCGCATACATGAGACAGTATCACGCATATGAGAAGATCTTCACAAGATGTGATCTCGACTACAGGATCGTAGAGGCAGACAACGGCCCTATCGGCGGCAGCAAGTCGCACGAATTCTCCGCTCTTTCTGACTGGGGAGAATCAGACATCATGTACTGTGACAACTGCGGAATGGCAGCTACTCAGGAGAGAGCTGAGTTCACAGATGAGAAGCCTGTAGTAGAAGAAATGCAGCCTACAGAAGTTGTTTACACACCTGGCACCAAGACGATCGAGGATGTATGCAACTATCTGAATCTGCCGGTCGAGAAGTCCATCAAGGCTCTGATGTTTACTACATATGACACTGATCTTCAGCCTAAGGATTATGTCACTTGCTTCATAAGAGGTGACAGACAGCTCAACATGATCAAGCTCGTCAATGCTCTTAACATTCCTGAGCATTACATCGAGTTCTCTGATGAAACTGTTGCAGGTCCGCTTACAGGAAGTGTTGCCGGATTCACCGGCCCTGTCGGACTCAAGAACTGCATCGTTGTAGTTGACTCTGAGCTGGTAGGAACAGTTAACATGTGTGCAGGAGCTAACCAGGAAGACCACCACATGCTCGGCGTATGCTACGGAAGAGATTACACCGGAGACATCGTCACAGATATCAAGACACTTCAGGAAGGCGATCCATGTCCGCACTGCGGCAAGCCGGTCAAGTTCAGAAGAGGTATCGAGGTCGGTCAGGTGTTCAAACTCGGACTTAAGTATTCTGAGTCAATGAATGCTACATTCAAGGATGAAAAAGGTGAGGATCACCCTTACTGGATGGGATGCTATGGTATCGGCATCACGAGAACGATGCAGGCTATCGTAGAGCAGCACCATGATGACAAGGGTATTATCTGGCCTGTGGCTACAGCTCCGTATCATGTGATCGTGACAGTCATCAAGCCTAAGGACGAAGTCCAGCTGAATATGGCTTATGACATTGAGAAAAAACTTGAGAGCATAGGCGTAGAAGTCATGGTCGATGACCGTGATGAGAGACCTGGAGTCAAGTTCAATGATGCTGACCTGATAGGTATCCCAATCAGGATCACTGTCGGAAAGCTTGCGGGAGAAGGCAAGGTAGAGTACAAGCTTCGCCGTGAAGACAGCCACGAGGTAATGACTGTTGAAGAGGCTATCGCTAAGGCCAAAGCTCTCGTTGACCTCGAAGGCGACGGAAGATGCTTCTTCTCGAGACTTTCAGAAGAGACTCTGAACGCTCACTAATCAGACATCTCGTTATTGCCAACAGGTGAAAATCCGTATATATTTAATGGGCATCAGGATCAGCTGATGCCCGTTGTTTTTCGAGAGATCTATTGGCTGTGTCAGAAAGATTCGTACTGAGCCTGAAGGGAATAGGAACACTGCATCCGACATGCTGGAACTGTTTATAATTTTTTTCAAATTAGGAGCCTTTACTATAGGAGGGGGCATCGCGATGCTGCCTCTGCTTCAGCATGAACTGATCGATAGCAAAAAGTGGTTCACAGAGGATGAATTCGTCGATATCATAGCGGTATGTCAGAGCCTTCCCGGAGTCGTGGCGGTCAACATGGCGACTTATGTGGGATATAAGAAGAAGGGACTTGCAGGGTCCGTTATCTCAACAATCGGAGTCGTCCTTCCGTCATTCGTCATGATACTGCTGATCGCGGGCTTAATATCTTATGCAGGTGACAACAGATATATCGGCGGCGCGATGGCGGGCCTCAGGGCTGCTGCTTTCGGACTCATAATCGTATCGGTGATAAAGCTGTCTTCTGCAGTATTCAAGGGAATACATACGATAGCTGCAGCGGTACTGAGTTTCGTGCTGATCGCTGTTCTGAATATCAACACGGCATACGTGATAGTTCTGTTCATGCTGCTCGGGATAGCAAGCGCTCTGGTGGGGAGCCGCAAGGCGCGAGAAGCTGCAGGCGGGGGAGGTGACGAAGAATGATATTCCTCCAGCTGTTTATAAGCTTTGCCAAAGTAGGCCTTCTGGGCTTCGGCGGCGGACTCGCCATCGTCAGACTGATCTATGACAGCATACAGCCGTTCATGAATATGAGCCAGGAGATGTTTGCCAATATCGTCGCCATCTCGCAGATAACGCCCGGACCGCTGGCTGTCAATACCGCCACTTATGTGGGGTATGAAGCGGCGGGGATAGCCGGCGCGGCAGCTGCAACATTCGGAGTCGTCCTGCCTGAATTCATACTGATCAGTATCGTAGCAAGAATGATCAGGCAGTTCAGGGACAGTAAGATAGTTAACGGGGCGATAACAGGGATGAGACCGGCTGTAATGGGGATCATCGGCGCGGCTGTGGTCACCTTGACAGTACCGTCCATTGCAGGAGAGAGCAGACTCGGGACCGGCCTTCTTGACTCGCTCGGGATCAGCCTGACCCACGGAGCTGCCGGCGCGTTTCTGGGGCTGCCTGTCGACGTGATATCGATCCTCATGGCG
>SVCR01000116.1 GCA_015058265.1 Clostridiales bacterium | reverse complement strand
AGCCTGCTGCCGGCAGTAGGAAAAACAGGCGTCCTCCCTGCCATCGCAGATCCGATGCCATACGCTTCATAGAAAGTCTTGACGACACCGTAGCAGTTCATATCTCCGCCAAGCGCTACAGCCATGAAGTCCATATCATTTCGTGGTTTTCTTGCAGCCATACCTAACAGCTCCTCCGTTTACTGAATGCCCTGATCATTCATTGCCGCCCGCTCTTACCTGCTTCATCACTTTCCTGTTTTTCATCTCATGATATAAAGGTATGAGCTTGCTGTAAGCCATAAATACAGGCTTATTCAGTATGTAGTCGAATTCTCCGATAAACTCGGTGAACTCTCCTCCCCATTTTTTCTTGAATTCATACAATCCGTTCAAAGCCGGATCATCATTCAGCTTGCCGACTGTTCCGAACACATCGAAGATCCTGCGTCCCTCTTCCTTGGAATCACGGATCTGCTGCTGATATACTGCGTAGTTAGCGAAGAACTTGCCGTAATCCATGTCATTAGCGGCATACAGCGCCCATGCTTTGTCGGCGTAACGTGTGATCAGATATGTCGAAACGATCACTTCTCCCTCAGGCTTATCCGCGAGCATGTCGAGCTGTTTGTCAACTGCGGTCAGCTTCTTCTCGGCTTCCTTGATCTTACCCGCTGTTTTCTTCCCGGTCTTCTGTTTCAGAGCTTCCAGTTCTTCTTCTGCAGCAGCGCGGTCGGACCTGAGCTTTGCCCTGATCGCTGTAAGATCCAGCTTGCCGAAATACAGCGTGATCATATCGTCCTTCGCCATTATGTCATAGAAATACTGGTAGAAGTCATGCTCATGGGAATAGAAATCCTGTCTCTTTTCCGTCATTGCCATAAGACGTACGAACTCAGGAATATCCTTGCTGCCTCCCTTGAACACTTCCACACCTGCCTCATGAGACTGTCTTATCCTGGTCTTAGTCGTACGGCTGTATCTTCCCTCTATCTCTTCAATACTTCCGTCAAGAGGTATCCTGAATGTGAATCTCGGCTGTTCATTTTCGAAAGCGTAGTTAAGCGGCTTCTGCTTGTATCCGAGATGCTGAAGATAGCCCGCGAGCGCTGCGTTATTGACGCCCGGGACCTCATTTCCGTCGATGTCTATATCGTGGAGCTTGATATCCGGATCTATCTTAAAGTACAGAGCCTTGTGCTTCTTGCCCATCTTCTTGAGGCTTTCAGTAATGAATCTGAGCAGTTCCCTGTCAGAATAGTCCATCGTAAAGCCCCTCGGGATGTAGAAGTATGTGTAGCCGGCTATGAGAGATCTCTCCAGTATCATTGCTGTAGCAACGAGCTTCTTCCCTGCTCTGTCAGGACCATCCGCAGGTCCGTCCGTGTATTCATATACTCCCGCATAGTGCGGTTTGCGATGGCGGCGCGCCATTACCTCTCCCCATTCATACGAACCGAGGAAGTGGGCTTTGACTTCGCTGCCTCTTTCGAGCGCAAGGCTGTTGAATTCCTCGCGGTCAAGATTCTCAATAAATTCGAATTTTCTCATTTCTTCCAATAGCTAAATTAAATATTTTAATGTCTGTGTTAGAGGTATTCAATGACTACGTCCGCATCCGACGGAGTATCTATGTATTGGATCCCTCTCTTCTCTCTTGTTTCACGGCCTTTGCCCGGCAGGAAGAGGATCGTATCGTCATCCATGAGAGTTATCGCTTTTTTGATAGCTTCAACTCTGTCTGTGATTATCTCATAGCGTCCGCCTGCTGCTGCGACGAATTCGCCTATCTCCCTGCATATCTTGTTGACGTCTTCTTCGCCGTAGTCCTCCTCGGTCACGATCGTATATTCACAGTTGCGGCCGGCGATAGTACCGAGCTCCTCTCTTCTGGCGAAAGCTTTGCCTCCCGGGCATCCGAAGACGATTATCATCTTCTTTCCCGGGAATTCATCCTTGATAGTCTCGAAGAACTTCTCATAGCTGAGCTTGTTGTGCGCGTAATCAACTATTGCTATGCGCTTGCCGTCAGCACTGTAGAAGACCTCCATGCGGCCCGGCGAAACAGCTTTGCTGAGTCCGGACTTCATGTACTCGACAGGAACACCCGCGAGAGCTGAGAGAGCTGCAGCCGCAAGAGCATTCTCCACATTGATGGTTCCGAAGGTCCCGAGAGCAAATTCCTCATCGAAATCCTCACAGCCCTCTATACCTGCGGCTCTGATACGCAGGCTTACTTTGCCTTCAGCTGATCTCACATCATAGCCGTATATATTCGCGTTCTCGTCCTTCTGGCTGAAAGTGATGACATAAGGACAGTCTTTCGAAGCTTCTCTGATCCTATCCTGCTCATCACAATCCAGGTTGTAGCAAGCCTTGCGGCAGTGCCCGAACAGGCGCAGTTTGGAATTCAGATAGTCATTGAAGTCAGGATGCTCGATCGCGCTGATGTGGTCACTGCCGATATTCAGGAAGGCTCCTGCCTCGAAAGTGATGCCGTCAACTCTGTCATATTTGAGAGCCTGACTCGATACTTCCATCGTAAGATAGCTGATACCAGTGCTGAGAGCATTATCCATATGCTGATACAGCTCCATGATCTCAGGAGTCGTAAGGTGTGACTCCTCCTCGATGACCCCGTCGTAGTTGTCTATACCGGAGCAGATAGCTGTTCTATGCCCGCCTGTACCTGCCATATAATCATCGAGTATATATCTCATGAAATAAGCTGTGGTGGATTTGCCCTTAGTCCCTGTTATGCCTATCATGCACAGCTCATCAGACAGTCTGCCGTAGAAAGCCTCGGCTATGACAGGCATAGCAAGTCTGATATCGTTCACAAGGATCTCAGGGCAGCTTGCCGTCCCCAGTCCGTAAGGCTTCTCCGTCACATAGCACGAAGCACCGGCTTTGATCGCGTCTTCAAGATATTTCTCTCTGAAGTGAGCGCCTTTGCATACGAACAAAGTCCCTTCCTTCGCTTCTTTAGAATTGTATGTAACGTTGCTGACTGTAGCTTCACATGAGGTGCT
Organism: Clostridiales bacterium; assembly: GCA_015058265.1. Next base: position 2,830 of record SVCR01000116.1, on the reverse strand, counting down.
CTCAGCAGATGCGCCTGTGATCTCCTTCAGCAGGCCTGCTCTGTCAAGCGCAGTTATGAAGTCCTTTACCTTTCTTATCCTGTTGTTTTCCATATTAATTGATTCCCTTTCTATCCCGACCTATGGTCTGTTTCCGGCCGATAGTATGTTTCCGGGCCACCGGTCGATCTGTCAGTCAGGTATGATCCCTTCGCTCTTCAGGCTGACGAATCTTCCGCGTCCTATGATCACATGATCCACCAGCTTGATCCCGATGATCCTCGAAGCATCAAGCAGCCTCTCTGTTACTGCTATATCTTCCGGACTCGGAGTCGGATCGCCGCTCGGATGATTGTGGGCTACGATCAGTCCTGCTGCCCCTCGCCTCACCGCCGGACCGAAGACTTCCCTCGGATGTACCGGCGCGGTATCAAGGCTTCCGATAGATATGACCGCCTTGGACTCGATATGTAATCTGGTATTCATGAAGAGAGCCATAAAAAGTTCTCTCCGCTCATACATCATCTCCTGCATCAGCAGGCTCGCGACCTCATCGCCGCTGTTTATCGTCCTCGGCGTCTCCCTGACACCTCCGGACATCAATCTCTTGCTCAGCTCGATCGCAGCGACTACAGAACAGGCTTTGGCTGCTCCTATGCCGTCGATCGTCATGAGCTCCCTTACATCAGCCATGCCGAGATCCCCGGTATTGGCCGAAGCATATGCCAGTATCTCCTCAGCCAGCTGAACAGCTGATCTGTCGCTGGTCCCTGTTCGGATCACCAGCGCGAGCAGCTCTGAATTGCTGAGCCCGGCAACTCCCCCGTAGAGAAGCTTCTCCTGTGGTCTTTCTGCCGCAGGCAGGTCTTTGATCTGCATATATATCTCCTTCCCGGAGCACACATACAGATAATATATTCGAAAAGCCACGTTCATGAGAACGAGGCTTGTTCATTATGTGATCATTTGTTGTTGAATGTTCTTCAGGCTGTGATACCTGTTTTCTCTGCGATGATATCTGAGATAGCTGCAACGACTCCGTCAATATCCATGTCCGAAGTATCGAGGAATACAGCATCTTCTGCCTGTCTCAACGGGTTGAGTTCTCTGTGTGTATCCTGATAATCACGCTTCTGTATCTCATCGAAGATCTCGTCATAATCCGCAGGCTTGCCTGCTGCAAGGAGCTGATCATATCTTCTTCTTGCTCTGATCTCCGGTGCAGCTGTCATGAACACTTTGACCTCGGCATCAGGGATGACAACGGTCCCTATGTCCCTGCCTTCCATAACGACGCTCTTGGTCTGTGCGAGATGCTGGCTGACAGCATCTACCTTAGCTCTGACAACTGTCAGCTTGGAGATATCCGAAGCGGCCATCGATACCTCACCGGTCCTTATCAGTCCGCTTACATCCTCACCGTCAATGTATACACGGTTATCTATAAAATCCACAGTAGTGCTGCCGAGCATTTCAGTGACTTTGTCAACATCTGCCGGTGAAATCTCCTCGCGGATGGATTTCAGCGCTATCGATCTGTACATAGCTCCGGTATCTATATATTCGATCCCGTACTTCTCTGCCAGTTTCTTAGCTATTGTGCTCTTACCGGTCCCTCCCGGCCCGTCGATCGCTACTCTGAGCATTATTTCTATCTTCCTCTCTGAATTGAATTACTTGAGTTTGTTGATCTCGTCGATGAAAGTATCGACACTCTGGAACTCCTGGTATACCGAAGCAAATCTTACGTATGCTACCTGGTCTATCTTCTTGAGTTCGTCCATTATCAGCCTTCCTATGATCGTGGACTTGATCTCCTTCTCCATCGTATTGGACAAGCCGCGTTCAATATTATCTGCAATCCCCTGAACGTCATCATAGGTGACCTTGGTCTTCTGACAAGCCTTCATGATACCGTTGATGATCTTATTCTTGTCGAAGCTCTCGCGGGTGCCGTCCTTCTTGACGACTACGAGCAGAGAGTTCTCGATCTTTTCAAATGTCGTAAATCTCTTATGGCATTTGCCGCACTCTCTTCTTCGCCTTGTTGCAAGACCATCCTCTACAGGTCTGGAATCCACGACTTTGGTGTCTTCATAGTTACAATACGGACATTTCATGCTATATACCTCCGCTATCCCTTTTCCACAGCATATTCCATAAGCTTGTCCATTGTCTTCATGTGTATCCGTAGGATACAAGTCCAAAATACATCACAATGCTATCACAACATGTTGTGTTTTTCAAGGAAGCCGGCCTACAAGAGAGCCGTTTCAGGGCTTTCATGAACAGATTTTATGAAAATAATCTTCACATTAGTAAGACAATCTGTTCACATATCGATGATAAACTTTATTTGTCGAAGAAAAGCGAGTTAATTCGGCAATTTACCTTTTTCTTTTGATTGTTCTTTCTTAAACAGATATTTTCGCTTAATGAAAAAGCTCCGGTCCAAGCCGGAGCTTATTTCATTCATTATTTTGATCCAATGTCCGATGTTACCCATTATGGACTGATCACACATATCAGTCTTTAGAAGGATCTTTCTTCTCAGCTGCGATCCTGCGCGCTTCAGCACGCTGTCTCTTCAGCCTCGCATTCTTGTCTGTGAGATACCACCATGTTACTGCCGCTGCAGCAACAAAGCATCCCGCCAGGAATATGATCCCTATATGGCTTACAAAGTATTCCATGATCTGATGTACTGTCGATTAGCAGTACTTCTTAGCCATTTCGCAGAGATCAGCGAAACCGGCTGCATCAAAGATAGCCATCTCGGAGAGCATCTTACGGTTGATCTCGATTCCGGACTTCTTGAGGCCGTTCATGAGCTTGCTGTAGGAGATACCGT
>SVCR01000115.1 GCA_015058265.1 Clostridiales bacterium | reverse complement strand
GGCACCGTTCCATAGTACGCCGGCTTATTTCTCAGAGCATATGTACCTAACGCCCCTATCAATGTCGCCAGACTCCCGAATATGACATCAGGGAGCACTGCTCCTCCTATGATATTTCCGATAAGGCATCCGATGAAAAGCCCCGGCACAGCCGCAGGGGTAAACAGCGGAAGTATAGTCAGGGCTTCAGAGATCCTGAACTGGATCTGCCCGAATGATATCGGTGCAAGCATATATGTAATTACCACATATATTGCTGCTATTATGCCCGCATGTGCGATTAGTCTGGTTCTTCTGTCCTGCATGTTTATCAAATACGTGTGAGAATACTCCCATCCTCTACAGGTGGCGAGATGTTGGAATGCTCAAGCCCTTGCAACCACCGGTGCTTGCATCATGAAGCATAAGAATACATAAGCCAAAACAAATACCGTGGGTCGCACGGGAAGCTTAGGTGGTGGGAGCGTTCAATGACTTTGCCGCAATGATTTTTCCTACCTTCGCTGCGAGAAGCGAAAGGAAGAATGCTATGACGAAGGTAAGCAGCCATCCGCCGATGAATATACTGACCCATGTTCCCATCCTGTCTTCTTTCGGAATAGCTTCATTATAGAATATCCCAAGCGCAGGAAGGACTGCCGCCAGAACAGTATTTATGATGCATGTCGGGAGGATGTTTGCCACCAGGGTGAACACGATCGTTCCCGGCTTGCAGCGCAGGAGCTCCGCAAACTTGCATCCCCAGTCGTTGAGCGGGATCACTATCGATATAAGCAGGATGACAATAGTGATGTCCCCCCACGCATCGAGGAGTGTCACCAAATTGAGCGGTGTCTGGTTGATCAGCGTAGTCGCGATCCCCATGAACAATCCCATGAGTATAGCCGACACCGTATCTACTATCATTCCAAAGTGATCTCTATAAGCTCTCATCCATCCGTTCCTTTCCTAATAAAGCCGGCAGTCCGCATTCGCGTCGCCGGCACCGGTCTTACTTTTACTGTTCCTACTCTCCGCGATTCTCTTCTTCCAGGCCTATTGCCAGTTCTGCATCATCAGTGAAATATGAGTCTGCGCCCAGCCCGATCGCATTTTTTATCTCTTCTTCAGTATTGAGAGTCCACACACTGAACTTCTTGTCACTGTCGTGCGCTGCCTTGAAATTGGCGTCATTCATTATATCCTTAGGCACGCACAGGATATCAGCATAATCATAGCTCAGTCCTACATTGAATGTGCCCTGATCACTGCACATGAACATCTTGGTCATGTCAGGGAAAGTGTCCTCAAGGGGTCTCAGAGCATCTGAATAGTAGGATGACGCGATCACGTTATCCTCGTACTCATACTTCTTTACGATATCTGTGAAAGCTTCGATGTTACGAGCGCTGGAGTATTTGATATCGATAATATATGTCACGGAATCACCGTATTTGTCGAACAGCTCACTCAGCTTCAGGATCTTATTACCGGCTCTGGTCTTGAGACCGTCGATCTGGCTGTCAGTCATTCCTGAGAAATATCCGTCGAGCCCGACCAGATCCTTAGCATAGTCATCACTTGCTACATAAACTGTTCCGTCTGCCGAAACGACCATATCAGCTTCTATGTATGTCACACCGGCATTGACTGCTTTGTCATATGCGTCCAAAGTAAAATCGCTGCTGTCCGCTGTTCTGCCGCGGGAATAGATGTGTGATGCAGCTTCCTCATGGAGTGCGGCACCATCCTCTTCATCAGCATCAGTGTCCTCAGCAGTTGTATCTGCCGTATCGTCGACCGCCACCTCAGGTTCATTACTGACCTGTGGAGCTTTAGCTCTTCCTGCAAGCTTTACGACATAAGCCAATGCCAGAATGCACAGGATGAGCATTAAAATGATCGCTATTATCTTCTTTCTCTGCGCTCTCTTGACGCGTCCTCTGCCCATATCTGTTTCGATCCTTTACCAAAATAATAGTCACTGAGCTTATCTGCTCAGTGTCAATAATTATAACATTATAGATATCTGCAGCATTGTCGCCTTAACATTCTTTAACACAAAACGGCCTGCGGGATGAGCCGGGCTCTCCCGCAGGCCGCAATATCTAAGTGATTCAGCTGCTATCTCTTCATAAACTTTCTTGCGGCCGCTATGCCGATCTTGTACGGAAGAGGCCTCAGATCCTTGTCTGCCTTCTTCAGCATCGCGCGGATCTGTATGTGCTGAGGGCAGTGCTGTTCGCACTTGCCGCAGCCTATACACTGACTGGCGAAAGCCGGATCCTTCTGCATCCCGACATTGCGAGCGTACTCAAATCTAACAGGGCCTTTCTTCTTCTCGATATACATGAGATTCCAGTTGTGGAAAGTGCCCGGGATGTCAACGCCCTGCGGGCAAGGCATGCAATATCTGCATCCCGTACAGCCGACCTTCTCGTTCTCTTTGATGATCGCTTTGATCTTATCGACGAGAGCTGCATCCTTCTCTGTGAAGCTGCCTACTTCAGCATCAGACGCGATCTTAATATTCTCTCTGACCATCTTCTCGGAGTTCATGCCTGAAAGCACGCACATGATCTCTTTGTGATCCCAGAGCCATCTCAATCCGAGCTCGGCCGCGCTGTATCCTGTTTCGGAATTCCGCAAGGCCTGTCTGGCTTTCACCGGAAGATTGACCAATTTGCCGCCTCTCAGCGGTTCCATGATGACGACTGGTACGCCCTTCTTCCCTGCAGCCTCAAGGCCGGTCCTTCCAGCCTGGCTCATCTCATCCAGATAGTTGTACTGTATCTGGCAGAAATCCCAGTCGTACGCATCCAGTATCTTCAGGAAGCTGTCTGTATTTCCGTGATATGAGAACCCGATATTCCTGATACTGCCGTCTGCTTTGCGATCGGCGATCCATTTCTCTATGCCGAGTGCGCGGAGCTTCTCCCATTCGGAATAATCTGTGAACATGTGCATCAGGTAGTAATCGATATGATCAGTCCTGAGGCGCTTCAGTTCCTCCGCGAAAGTCTTTTCGACAGACTTCATCGATCTCAGCATGTACTGAGGGAGTTTGGTGGCAATGTTTACCTTGTCACGGCAGTTGTTCTCATCAAGGATCCTGCCGAGGCATTCCTCGCTTCCCGGATAGATGTAAGCTGTGTCGAAGTAGTTCACCCCCTGCTCAACTGCCAGCATGATCTCGCGCTCCGCTTTGTCATAATCGATACCGGCGCCCTTTCTGGTGAATCTCATACAGCCGTATCCCAGCTGAGAGATCTTGTTCCCGTATCTGTCGTCCCTGTATTTCATATTACTTTCTCCCTTACTTTTCGGTTGTATCAAGCTGCGTTATCAAGTGGTTCTGATGCATCTCCGCTGTCTGCAGGCTCCGGTGCCTCTGCAGGTGTCCAATCAGCCGGATCGTACTGTTTTTCAGATGGTGTGATCCCATCCGGATAGATCTTGCCGAAATCAGTCTTCATAGATACAGGAACGTAATTCATGCCTATATTCTTAGCAGACTCGGTCTCCCATACCTGCTTACCCCATTCTCTCTCGTTATCGTCATTGACGATCATATAAGCCTGTGCAGGATACTTGTTTCTGCTGTCTATAGCATAGTTCATCATGCTGGTATCGCTGCCGCTGTTGCCGAATGCGAGTACCGGGCGCTTGCCGATCTCTCTCTCGATGTAGATGACCTTATTTGAGTTGAGGTTCTTCTGGACAAAGCCTCCTGTGATCACGAGGTCATCACCATCTGCATACTTGTAATTCATGTTGGAAGATTCTTCCTCGTGTCCCTTCTGCTTGACTTCGAACTCAGTACCGATAACATGGTTAGGTGTAACAAAGTCTGCGACAGGTGAATTAGCAATGATCGCGCGTGTTGTAGTGCGTTCAGTTCCGCTGACTACATAGATAGTGAAGTCGTTCTCATACAGATACTTAACGAGCTCTACCATAGGCAGATAGAAGCCGTCGATGTAGCGCATGTTGTTGAAGCTGGATGTGTATCCCTGTCCGAATTCAACAGCATAGTTATACAGCTCATCGATAGTCATGCCTGCATATGCCTGTGCAAAGTATCTGGCTGTCTGTTCTGTTGCTTTGTAATCCGGGTTGATGGACTTCGCCTCAGCTATGAGTTCCGGAGCGACATCGTCAGGATGATCCTTGAGACAATACTGAATGAACATCATCGTATCGTAGTAAGTGTAATAGGTCTCGCATGTGAGAGTACCATCCATGTCGAATACTGCTATTCGATCCTTTTTAGGAATGAAGTTTGCCGCATCCTTCTCATTGGTGACCTTGGTCACATATTCCCTCAGACTTGCTGCAGCCTGCGAATCTGCTGACCAATATTCAGTCAGAGGCGTAACAGCAGGAGCCGGAGCAGCCTTGGCTTTGACAGTGACCCTGCACTTGAGCTTCTTCTTGCCGACTTTGGCAGTAACGATGGCTGCACCCTTCTTCCTGGCAGTCACCTTGCCCTTCTTAGTTACTGTTACGATCTTCTTGTTCGAGCTGACCCACTTAACTATCTTCTTCGTGCCCTTGACTTTCAGAGTAACAGACTTACCTACGGTAAGAGTCACCTTCTTCTTGTTGAGCCTCATCGAAGCAGCGTCCGCGTTCAGTGTGGTACCGACGCTGACGACCAGCATCACTGCTATTATGATCAGTGCATTAAACCTCTTCAGATGATTCTTCATGTTAAACGATCTCCTTGCCAATATAGTTGATAAGTGCCGGCGGATCGATTTCCGCAGGCTGATATTTCCGCAGGCTGATTTCAGTGGTTTCTATTCAAGACCCCTGGATCTGAGTTCCTCGGCGATCTTGGTGTAGTAAGGAAGCTCCAGTCCGTACCGCTCTCCCTTCCGTACCACTTCATAAATAAGGCCGTCGATCTCCGACCTGCGGCCGGCAGCTACATCCTTCTGCATCGAAGTTGTCAAAGTCGGATCACTGTTGTCAGCTATCTCCAGATTGCTCGGAACAATATCCTCGCCAAAACCCGCATCCATCGCGTCGGCGAGTGCAGATATTTCCCTGATCAGACCTATGAAGCAGTCTCTGATCTCACCCGGCTTCTGAACGGCTCCGACAGATGTATTGTAGTACAGGCCGATCGCTCCCTGCGGTGAAACGAATGAGAACTTGCGAAGCGCGTCTCTCTCGATATTATCTGAAAGAATGCCTGCGATACCGCTCGCATCGAGGTCTGCCTTGATCTGCCTCAATCTGTCACCTATCTTGTCTTCAAGATGCTTCTGATCTCTTCGAAGGCCGAATACAACACGGAAGATCGTGCCGCCCATCCATATGAGCCCGGGCTCTTTCAGCTCAGTCCAGATATATATGCATCCGTCAAGAACAGTGATCTCCGGAAGCGACTTCTGCATCTCCGCTCCCGTGCCGAAAACGTTAAGTATCGGGATGACTATAGTGTCCGGTCCGGAGACCGCCCTGATGAACGGAATGGTGCTGTCTATTGAGTAGCCCTTGACGCATACGAATATGACATCCGGCGCGTTCCGGTTCGAGTAAGCTTTATCCCCGGGAACCCCATCCGCTTCAGAAAGACCTTGTGCATCCAGGTATTCCTCCATGCTGCAGACTTTCACAGGATCGATGACAAATTCTTCATCCGGGCGGTGCAGCCTGAGCCCGCTTGACAGCATGGCTTCGCGCTGCTTTCCCCGCGCTATGAATGTGACATCATTTCCCGCATGAGCCAGATGAGCTCCTATCGCTCCTCCCGTGCCCCCGGTCCCGATTATCATATATTTATACATATCAGTTTCTCCTCGTGTGTCCCCATCACCCTATTGAGAACTGCCTATTTCGCTTTTTTCAGATAATCATCAATAGCCTGAACTATCTCCGGCTCAGGCTAGCCCTTACCATCCGGTCCGTCCATTCCATCTGTGAGC
>SVCR01000001.1 GCA_015058265.1 Clostridiales bacterium | reverse complement strand
GAGCTGGTGTGTATAGGCGTCTCCTCAGTGAAGAACAGATCAGGCCTGTCCAGAGGCAGATCTCCGTATACTTCGTCAGTAGATACCTGATGATATCTCCGGATACCGTACTTGCGGCATGCGTCCATCAGCACCGATGTGCCTATGATATTAGTCTGCAGGAATATCGACGGATCCTCGATGCTCCTGTCAACATGGCTCTCCGCAGCAAAGTTCACTACTATATCAGGATGCTCTTCCTCGAAAAGCTTGTAGACTCCCTCTCTGTCGCAGATATCGAGTTTGACGAATCTGAAGTTCGGCTCATCCATTACATCCTTGAGTGTCGACAGATTTCCTGCATAGGTGAGCTTGTCGACGCAGATGATCCTGTAGTCAGGATGTGCCTTGAGCATATGAAATATGAAATTCGACCCGATAAAACCGGCTCCTCCGGTAACTATAATCGTCATTGCTGTTCTCCTACCTGTTCACTATTCGTCCCGAAGCTACCATCTTGAGGTGCACTCCGTACGGGCTCTTGCCGTACTTCTTCGCAGCCTTCAACAGAGCCTCTTCACTGATCCATTCATTCCTGAAAGCGATCTCTTCCAGAGCCGAGATCGTGACGCCCTGCCTCTTTTCGAGCATCCTTACGAACTCGGCGGCATCGACCAGGGAGTCCATCGTCCCGGTGTCGAGCCATGCAAAACCTCTGCCCAGCAACTGAACATCTATACAGTCCTTCTCGAGATACATCTCGTTGAGAGTGGTTATCTCCAGTTCTCCCCTTGCTGACGGTTTGACCTCCTTCGCCATATCGCTGACTCCTGCCGGATAGAAATACAATCCGGTCACAGCGTAATTGCTCTTAGGATGTTTTGGCTTCTCCTCCAGCGAAAGCACCTTGCCCGCTTCATCGAATTCAACAACTCCGAATCTCTCAGGGTCGGTAACATAATATCCGAAGACAGTCGCCCTGCCATTATCCTCAGCATTTAATACAGCCTTCTTAAGTATGCGACCGAATCCGTTTCCGTAGAATATATTATCCCCGAGTATCATGGCTCCCGCCTGTCCTCCGAGGAACTCTTCTCCGATAATGAATGCCTGTGCAAGTCCGTCCGGGGTCGGCTGCACTTTGTATGAAAGATTGATGCCGAACTGCGATCCGTCCCCGAGCAATGCTTCAAAACGCGGTGTATCCTCCGGTGTCGAAATGATCAGGATATCCCTTATACCGGCCAGCATCAGAGTTGAAAGCGGATAATAAATCATTGGCTTATCGTAAACCGGCAGCAGCTGTTTACTTGTGACCATAGTCAGCGGATACAGCCTTGTACCGGCTCCTCCCGCGAGCACTATTCCTTTCATTTCAGCTCTCCTTTCATAATACAATTACAACAATCGCAACATTATGTTATGCGCAATGAGTGTTTTACGCCTTTCCTGCTGTACTCATTCACTGCGTCTGCAGCGCTCACCTATCCGCGCACCGAGCTTCATCAGTTCCGTTGTCGGATGCTCGAAGATCTTAAGGCTGAACAGCCCTGTCATAGCAAGGCCGATCAGCAGATATACTATAAAGCCCGCGATCATGGCGCCATTGCTGCCCCCGAATGCAAGACCCGCTTTAGGACCATACAGAGCCTCATCATAGGTCCCTCCGAACATGACTACAAGTGAAGGAAGGACATGAAGAGTCCTGAACAGATAGCATACCGGTCTGTGCCAGAAGTATACCTGCAGCGTTCTCTGCCCTGCAACCGTTACCGGTCCGAGATCTCTGTCAGGTATCACCGCCAGTATTGCAAAAGTGAGTATCAGCGCAATGCCCCATACGGCCAGCCTGATCAGCCAGCCCATCGATAAAGCATTGCTGAAGAAATCCTGCAGGAACTCATAGGATCTGCGTCCTGTGAACCATTTCCTGCAGCCGTAGATACCCCATTTCCCGAAATAACATACAGCCAGGCTGGCCGCGATGACGATCCATCCAACAAGTCCGGCTGCTTTCTTCTCAAGAACAACGAGAAAGCTCCTCATGTCAAGATAATAGCCGATGGCATAAATAGGCAGGAAGTTTATCATCCTTGCCAGGCAGAACTCATCTCCTATTATCGGGAAATAACCGATCACCGCACTGAGCGCGAACGCTGCCGAGATCACCATCCACGGCTTTGCTTTGTCGTCTATTCTCCTCATCACGAAGAACAGCAGCTCATATTCAGCCATGACAAAGAGGTACCATGGGATACCCGGCTCGGCGATCCAGTGCCACAACGGAGACTGTCCCATCAGAGTTCTCGTGAACTGCAAGAACACTTTGAGTCCCCACGCGCACAGGAAGAATCCCCATACCTTGTCCCATCTCAGGCGGGTCTCGCCCTTGACTCCGAGTGATGCCCTCTCCTCAGTTATATACTGTTTGTGGACCAGTCCTGACAGCAATATGAACGCCGGCATGTGGAAGGTGTATATCCACAGAGTGAACCATCTCACCAGATGGGAATCCGATGCGTAATCGGTGGTCATATGGCCGATAACTACGAGTAGTATCAGCAGAGCTTTAGCGTTGTCGTATTTATAAATTCTTTTTCTTGTTTCCAAAATCTTTCAGTATTAGTGCAAAGTCCGGTCGTTCCGGATATCATTCCTGATCTTCAGCTGCAACGTCTTCTGCCTCTTCAGAATCTCCGCGCCCAGTGACCTTGTTGACGAATTCCTTGAACAGAGTTCTCTTCTCCTCGGTAGCAATAGCATCAAGTTCCTCCTGAGTAGGATTCATGATCTTATCTATGCCTTTCATGCACTTCTTGAAAGTCTTATCGCTGACCTTGAGAACGAGATACTTGTTGCTGGCATCCATGGAAGCGACGACTTCCATCTCATATTCGCCTGACATCCTCTGGGACTCGATCTTCCACTTTCTCATATCCGAGAGCTGCATCTTTACCAGCGCCTGGATATCTTCAGTCGGCATGTTGGTCTCGATCTCTTTGCCCAATACGTCCATTATATCCCCGTAACTTGTCAGCAGCGTTTTCGATGAAAGGACCTTATCAAGGATCGCTTCAACTACTCTAAGCTGGTTTCTGACTCTGAGCTGATCCTCTCCTTCGAACGCCTTTCTCTCTCTTGCATAGTAGAGGGCGCCGTACCCCTTGAGATGGATCTTCCCTTTAGGATATAAGTGTTCAGTTATAGCTGAGGTGAACTCCTCAGGATTATCGATATCGATGCCTCCGATAGCGTCTACAAGATCGACGCAGGCATCAAAGTTAGCTTTTACATAATAGTTCAGGTCAAGACCTGTCCAGTCGTGAACTGTATTAAGAGTTTCATCGACTCCGTATATCCCCGTATGAGTCAGCTTGTCCATCGTACCTGTCCTGTGAAGAGGTACATAGGCATCTCTCGGAATGGAGGTCAGCATGATCTTCTTCGTTACCGGATTGACGGTGAGTATCATATTGACATCGCTTCTCTCAAGATCGAGGCCCTCATCCTCATTCCACTGATCGATACCGGTGATATAGATATTGAACGGCTTCTCCGTGACCTCAACTGCTTCGGCATCCACAGCCGCATTTTCTTCCGCTGAGATCTTGGAGAACATCGCGTAAGTGGACTTCATATAGTAGATCCCGGTCCCGTAGAGTACGACCAGAACGACTGCGAGCAGCATTCCGATCCCCCTGAGCCATTTGTTCCTCATGAACAGCAGTATGCCTGACACGACAAGCAAGCCGGCCAGTACTCCGATCATCATTGTAAGCATATCGGCCGGGAAAGCATCTACGAGAGTGAGCATCACGAGGAATCCGCCGGCGACCAGCATCATGATTATCAGGATGATGATGCTGATGTTGCGAGCCTTTCTGCTCATTCTCGGTTTCTTATTTCTTTTTGTAGTTTTTCCTGTTTTGTCTGCCATTTTTGCCTGACTTTCTAATATCTGAATGCTCGGTATATTTTCTGTCTGTCTTGTACTGCTCGCTGTTCTTCAGCGCTTCGTTCAATTCTTCGCGGTACAGTGTCAGAGTATTTCTGGTCACACTGTCGATAGCACCGGTCTTCTCGATCGGCCCTTTCTTAGGCGGCTGTTTAGGCACGGTTATGATGCCGAGGTACAGCAAGCCGATAGTTGCAAGGAAGAAAGCATCCTTATACAGCTCCCTGCTGATCAGTACAGCTACTATGCCCATGATGCCGACGATCCCGTACATGATAAGGACCGAACGTCTCTGGCCGAATCCGGCTGCCATCAGGTGATGATGGAGATGCTCCTTATCCGCCTTCATTACTGACTCGTGCCTCCACATCCTGCGTATCATCGATGACAACGTGTCGAAGATCGGCACTGCCAATGTCAGTATAGGGATTACCGCTCCTACGAACGTCGCTTTCTTCAGCGGAGATACAACTGACAGTACAGCCAGCATATATCCGAGATAAAGAGCTCCCCCGTCGCCCATGAACGTCTTGGCCGGCGAGATATTATACGGAAGGAATCCGAGACATCCTCCCGCTACCGCGACCATGGCAAAGCATACGATCATCATTCCGTATCTCGAGCCGTGTATGTAAGCAACATACGCAAGCGAAAGAGCCATAATGGCGACCGAGCCCGCAGCCAGTCCGTCAAGTCCGTCCATAAGGTTAACGGCATTGGTGATGCCGACTATCCACAGAACTGTGATCAGATAAGCGATACCTTCTCCGAGGAACACGATGGCCGAAGTGTCTCCCGGATGGAGCCCCAGGAAATTACTGATGAACGTGATCCTGATGCCCATGCAGTAGACCGCTGTAGCTATAGCCCATTGACCGGCGAATTTGACGAGCGGTTTAAGATCGAGTATGTCATCGAACACTCCCAGCAGATACATGAGCAGCCCGCCAAGCATGGCGACTTTGATGTTGTCATTGACACGAGCCGGTATAAGCATAGCCGCAGAAACACCGAGGAAGATCCCAAGCCCCCCGAATCGCGGTATCGGCCTGTTATGCATCCTTCGATCGTCACGCGGTCTGTCGATGATATCGAACTTGTAGGCGATCCTTATGGATATCGGTGTTACGATCAGCGCAACGATCACGCCGACCAGCAGCACTCTTATCATTTGTAGGATATAGTAATTCTGTATCATAACTCGGTAGTCTGCGCACTATCTGCCGAGCAGCGCTCTTATCTCTGCCTTGTAATCTTCAACGCCCGGCTGGTTGAACGGATCGATGCCCATGAGCTTGCCAGTGACACCTGCTGTCATCATCAGGAAGTAGAGAAGCTGACCGATGCAGTACTCACTGTTGTCCTCTATATCAAGCTGAACGACCTGGATACCTGCCTTGGTATGTGCAGCAATAACTCCCTGTCTTGCCAGCTGGTTGATATCGTTGAGTGATCTTCCTGCGAGTCCTTCACCTGCTGTTTCAGGAACGATAAGGTCTCTTTCAGGATTTTTTACATTGATTATAGTCTCGAAGAATATCTGCTTGCCTTCCTGCAGATACTGTCCCATTGAGTGAAGGTCTGCTGTCAGTGTAAGGCTGACCGGGAAGAGCCCCTTGCCCTCCTTGCCTTCGCTCTCGCCGAAGAGCTGCTTGCACCATTCACCGATCAGTCTGAACGAAGGGTCATAGTATTCGAATACTTCGATGTCTTTGCCCTGCTGATTGAGAGCATATCTCGTAAGAGCATACCAGATGCCTTCTTCATCCCAGAACTTATGATCTTCAGCGATCTCTCTTGCTCCCTCAACGAGCTTGACGATATCCACGCCGGCAACTGCGAGCGGGAACATGATACCTGCGGTAAAAGCGGAATATCTGCCGCCGATATTTCCCGGGATAACGAAAGATGTGTAGCCTCTCTCGTTGACCTCTTCTCTGAGGATACCCTTGACCGGGTCAGTGATTGCAACGATTCTTGCAGCAGTTTCATCCTTGCCGTATTTCTCTTCCATCAGACCTTTGATGATGCTGAAAGCGATCCTGCTCTCCATAGTACCGCCTGACTTGGAGACCACGCAGAGGCAGACCTCTTTGTCTTTGACGATGTCGCCTACCTGAGCATGATAGTTGCCGCTCATGTTATTTCCCGCATAAACGATCTCCGGGCATCCGGCCTTACTGCCGCCGAGTGCATCGAGGATAGCCGCAGTTCCGAGATAGGAGCCGCCGATACCTACCACGATCAGGACCTCGCATTTGCTCCTGATCTTTTCAGCAACGGAGAGCATCTCTTCCATCTCTCCCTCAGGCATCTGCATAGGTCTGTTGACCCAACCTGTGAATGCTTCTTTGTCCTCGCGAAGCTCGTTCATCAAAGCAACCGCTCTTGAATAATCTTTATCAGCAGCTTCATTTACTGCCATTGCGTTCTCTCTGTTGAGATGTAGTTTCATTCTTTTCTCCTTTTCCGTCCCACCGGTATTGTAAATAAACATCTTATTATAGCATTAATATATATCCTTTGTTGATTAAATCTTATCAAGGAAGAATGCGCTTTGTCTGCCGGCTCACCGGCAGCAGCTATACCCTATCTGCAGTATTCCGCGATCAGTTCCGCGACTCGCTCAACATCCTCAGCTGTGAGGCCGTAATACATCGGCAGTCTCAGAAGTCTGGAATACGTGTCTGTTGTATATCTGTCCTCGCCGTGGAATCTTCCGAACTTCTTCCCTGCAGGCGAGCTGTGCAGCGGCACATAATGGAAGACCGCGCTCACTCCGTTCTCTTTGAGATATGCGATAAGCGAATCTCTGTCCGAAATGTCCTTTGTCTTAATATAGAACATGTGAGCATTGTGTTCGCACTCCTCCGGAATAACAGGAAGTTCTATTCTGCCTGTTTCGGCCAGAGGTGTCAACAGTTTATAGTAAAGATCCCAGCTTGCCCTTCTGTCAGCATTGATCGCGTCTGCCATCTCGAGCTGCGCCCACAGATAAGCCGCATTGATGTCGCTCTGCAGATATGAGGACCCCATGTCGACCCAGGTGTACTTGTCGACCTGTCCTCTCAGGAAGCGGCTTCTGTCAGTACCTTTTTCTCTTATTACCTCAGCCTTCTCAACTGCTCCCTGATCTCTTACCAGCAGTGCTCCGCCCTCGCCCATGCTGTAGTTCTTGGTCTCATGGAAGCTGTAGCAGCCAAAGTCTCCGATGCTTCCCAGCGCTCTGCCCTTGTAAGTCGACATAACACCCTGAGCAGCATCCTCCACGACCATGAGGCCGTGTCTGTTCGCAATGTCCATGATAGTGTCCATCTCGCATCCGACACCTGCATAGTGGACAGGAACGATGACCTTGGTCTTATCCGTGATCGCGTCCTCGATCAGCTTCTCATCTATGTTCTGAGTGTCAGGCCTTATGTCAACGAAGACCAGCGTAGCTCCTCTCATAACGAACGAATTAGCTGTCGATACGAATGTGAACGAAGGCAGGATGACCTCATCTCCCGGGCCAACCTCTGTCAGAACAGCAGCCATATCAAGAGCCGCAGAACAGGATGTTGTCAGAAGAGCTTTGCCTGTTCCTGTCTTCTGCTCTATCCATTCCGAGCATCTGTGAGTGAACGGTCCGTCGCCGCAGACCTTCCTGCTGCTGAAGACCTCACTGATATATTCACTTTCCTTGCCTGTGACAGGCGCCTGATTGAATTTGATTTTGTGCTTTACTTCACCCATTTCCGGTCCCCCGATGATCTTTAAATATAGTATGAATGTCCTCTGAACATCAGATAGAAATGATACATCTGCGAGAGCACGTGCACTGCCAGCAGCGCCCATACCACGACGAAGTATATAGCTCTCGCCCATTTCTTTCCGCCCAGGAACTTCTTGTCTCTGTAATTCTCTATAGTCATGACGATAGCGCAAACGAATACATAATAGCATCCGAACTGTCTTCCCCATCCGAAGTTGCCATGCTCGCCCCGGCTGCCTACTTCATGGAATATCGCCCATTCAGCGATACCGAAGAAGAGCATCCCCAGCGCTATCTGGAAAGGCATCTTCTTGAACTTGCGAAGGTTGAACAGGAAGACCACTGCAGGGAACAGCAGTCCGCAGAAAGCAGCAGCATATACGTTATAGCCGAACCCGTTCGCTCCGCCCAGCTGCATAGCGACTTTGTTCTTGCTGCCCTCACCGTAGATGCTCATATTGAGCAGCAGGATCAGCACACCTGACGGCACCATCGAAAGCCCGAAGAGCACCAGTCTGAGGAAGCGTCTTCCCGTCCTTCCGTCCTTGGCATTGACGGCCAGCTCGATAAGGAACACTACGATGACCGTCGGAATGAATACCAGCATGAAGGAAGGCTTTGCCCATACCGAGATCAGGCTGGCAAAGAGCAGCCCCAGCCAGTACAGCGGGTTTATGCTCTTCATGTAATTATCATATATTTTAAGGAACAGCAGCAGCGATATCATCGCGAACAGTATCATCAACTGCTGAGTCGGGCTGTGCCAGGCATATGTGCACCAGCTGGCCTTATAGAATCTCTCATGCACTACCGGAAGATACATGGACCCGGTGAACAGCATCATGACAGATGCCAGTCTGGCAATGTCCTTGGTACCGCCGTCAAAGCCGTCCCTGCTGACATACCATCTGATCACCATATAGTTCACGACAACAGTCAGTACCACAACAGCCGCCATATACAGGGCGATGTACAGGGTATCCCCTCTCAGGCTGTAAAGCCAGTGATAGATCCACGTAATGAGTCTGACCCCATGCTTCTCCGCGGACATATCGACATACAGGGAAGTGTCTGCTTTGTATCCGCCGTTATATCTTATAGTCTGCCTGTAGAACAGAAATGCCGTGACCGCGTAGAGTGCGACCAGTACGAATGCGTACAGCGGTGCGGGAAAGCTGATCGTGAACCGCTTATCACCCAGCTTACCGTTTCTGCCTTCCTTCAGATCGTAATTTCGAATGTCGTGTTTTCCACCTGAACTCATCTGTCAGCGGACCTCCTTTGAAACCTTGTGTATCCTTATGAATGTTATCGCTGCAAGGATGACAGCAAGGATCGTCATCAGAACAGCATACATCGTTACAGCCCCCATTATCCCGTAATTGACTACGAAATACTTTGACAGTACCAGAGCTGCGAGCGCTGTTGCAGCGTAGCTGTACAGCAGCGTCTTATGAAGTCTTATTATTGTTATAACTGTATTGAAGAATACGGAGTACGCAAGCATGCCTCCGCCGAAGACCACCACGAGGAGTTCTCTCTTATATCCGTGGAGATCCGCACTGAACAGCAGTGAAAGTATAGGCAAAGCGATAGTCAGCGCCACCACGACCGCCAGCAGTGTCAGACCCAGTATGACCGCGCACTGACGCAGCACCAGGAACCTGAACTTGCGGATGTCTCTCTTCTGCCACACAACGGCATAGGTCGTTATGATCGGGTTGAATATGAAATGCGCGACCAGCTGTATCACGAACGCAGGCATGAACACCATATTGTAGATAGCCTGTATCTCCTCTGTGAGATAAGCATCTATGGCGTATTTAGGCGCATTGCTGATATACATATTCAGGAACAGGCTTGCGAAAAGCGGGAAGCCTTCTATCAGCATCAGCTTGAGTCTGTCCCGGCTGAAGTCAGGCTTCAGGTCGCAGAAATCTCTCGCCGCGTTGTACGATGTCAGCATGAACACGATGAAAGATACCGCAAGGCAGGCGATACTGCCCGCCAGCAGATCATGCGTGATGACCAAAGCGATCGAGAACGACAGTATCTCCAGGATATATCTTACGCATGAAGACTTTGTCGCGATATCCAGTCTGCCCATCTGCTGCATCCTGCCGTGGATGACATCCGAGAATGCCTGGATCCCTTTAAGCGCGCAGATCAGGAAGACGATCGCCGCTTTGGTCGCTGAATACCTGCGGAACATCATGCCGTACGCGCAGTACAGAACTGTCGCGAGCATCATCACAGCGCAGGTCAGGAAACGGCTGCCGTAATACTCTCCGAAGGAGTACTTTTCAGTTACATCTGACGATTGGAACCGCCTGAAGCCATACTGTCCCAGGAAGAGCAGCAATGCCGCGACCGCGTACGCGATCGAGAATACGCCTCCGTCCTCCAGTCCGTTGGTCCTGTTGATGACCATGAGTATCAGCGGGGACTCGAGAGCAGACATCATGGCATTGATCGCATTCCAGATATATGCGCTCCTGTTTACGTTATTAGTTTTTCCGAGAATTATCCTTATCTTTTCCAGCAATTGTTGTCTACCGGTCCGGCATCATCATGCCGTCTCCTCATCATATTCCTCTTTCATCCTGTTCCTGTGACCGATGGCAGTGATCACCAGCAGAGCCAGTCCCGCGAGCGTTATGACACAGCCCGGAACGAGGAGCGGAGTTCGGTGCTTCAGCACCACCTCATGTGTACCCGCAGGGAGCTTGCCTCCTGTGAATGTTATATTCACATCATGCAGATAGTTGTTGCCCTTGAGCCTGTTGCCGTCGACATAGATATCCCAGCCGGATCCGTCGAGCAGAGAGAAGTACATCACTGCATTCTTGTCAGATGTCATCGTTCCCCTGATCTCGCCGTGGTCAAAGCTGCTGATCTCCATGCTGCGCGACTCCAGCTCCTTAGCCGCAGTTCGATAAATACCCATCGGGACCGCGTAAGCCTTCACCGAGTCGAAGTGGTAAATGCCCACTCTGTCTATATCGACAGTGACCTCGCCGGATATCTCATCGTAGTATCCGAGATTTATATAGAAATCCTTCACATCGCCGAAGCCCTGATTCTTGCCCTTGCGCATCTGGGCCGCTTTGACTACATCACCTCTGGTGACCTGGATCCTGAACTTCTCATCATCCACGAATGACTTGGTCTTTACCTTTTTAGACAAAGAGTTTCCCTTGAACTCTTTGCCGCTGAGCTCCAGCTCTGTATCCAGATCGCAGTCATCTCTGACGAAGTTCTCAAATTCGAGAACGATCCTCGCTTTTCGAGTCTCCGGCAGAGTTACTGTGAACGATCCGTTCTTCTTGCCCTTCTTATGCACCGCCAGAGTTCCGCCGCCGTCCTTATTCAGATCCGCGTCTATATTCTTGAAATCCGAAAGCTTTACCTTGAGCTCTCTTACATCAGTGCTTATGTCTGCCTTGTCTGCGTGCCTGATACCTGCCTCGATCCCTCCTCCGAGCGAACTCGATTCCTTATCAGGTATCACTGCAGTCTGGAGCATCACCTGTTCCCTCTCGAGCGGAGTGTATTCCATCAGCTCGGATTCGGTGATGTATTTATCATATGAAGTACCAAGTCCCATGCAGTACTTGTTCCTGAGGACCTGCACTCCGTCGATCTCATCGTATTTCTTGAAGCCGTATCCGGCATAATCATTCGCGCCCGGCTTCTTGGTCTCACTGTCCCCGAGGAAGTATTTCACACCGAGCAGGAAGTCGAGACCTTCCCTGTTGTCATTGGAATAGCTGGTGGTGCGGTCAAAGTATCCGGCATTGTTCCCCACCGTGCGATTGAAGATGTGCCAGCCGCTGTCCATGGTCGAGAGGTAAGTGTATATAGACCGGTTGCCAAAATACATATTCTCATTGGCTCTGACTCTTGCTATTCTGGCGTCTGTATATCCGTCTACCTGATCGATACGGAAGAATCCCTCATCGCTGTCCTGTACAGCAGGTCCTACTCTCTGTGTCGAATCCGAGAAATCCGACTCTATCCTGCCGACCTGGCAGAGGGTATGTATCTGCTCACCGAGATGCGGGAACAGATTGGTGTTCACGTATCCGACGATAGATACTATTATGATGCCTGTGATCAGAAGTCCGCGTCCTCTTCCCTTGGAAAGCGAATCTATCGACAGGAGCATTATCAGCAGTGCCCCCATCAGGACTCCGATGCAGACAGATAAACCTTTGGCTGTATTGATTATCCCCAGCAGCTGCCAGCAGACACCGGCTCCCCATATGCCGAGAGCAGCGAGCCATATCCACATGACCGCGATATTGCTCTTCTTTCTGAAGGTCTCCGGTCTGTAGCAATCCATCGCCGACCATATCATGAAGAAGATCATAACATAGAACCATCTTCCGACAGAATAGCTCATTCCGTTGAAGATGCGCCCCGTCATCGGGAAGAAGGATGCTATAAACAAGAGCACTGACATAACTGCCTGAGGCCGCTTCTTCACTATGCCTCCTACAAGAAGAGGCAGCAGGATCACACACAGAGCAGGCATTCCCAGTACAGTATACGCGTTCGTCGTCGGTGTGGTCTGGAAGAACCCTGACGGGATCTCAAGATACCATGCCAGAGGATAGAACGTCGGATCTTCGACCGTTGATGAAATGGTCGCTCCGAACATTTTGTACAGGCTTCCCGTCAGCACGACACCAGAGATCATGACCCCTATCATTCCGTAGCCGAAGAATCTCGCGAAAGCTTCGCCGTATGTGCATCGTATGAGCCTGCATTCAGGTATCCCGTCAGTGACCGGGATATCTTCCTCTCTGCCGTGACGCTCAACTTGTTCAGTTCCGTGTGCGGCAGCCGGTTCCCGAACCGCGGACGGTCTCTTTCCGAAGATCATCCTGACGATGAACCACAGGACTACCGATATCCCTCCGACATAGGTCCATTGCATGCTGTACAGACCATGAGCTGCAGTAGCAAGCATGAACAGGACGGGTGATTCATTTCTCAGTATCTTCTCAAGTCCGAGTATCAATAACGGGAACAGTATTGTCGCGATCAGGAAAGTACCCTGCCTGAGTATTGCCTGGATCACCCATCCGCAATACGCGTAGCACAGGCCGCCTGTGATATTCTGCCTGTAGTCGAAGTCCATCTTCCTTCCGAGCAGCATGAAGGCAAAGCCGCTGAGGTACTGGCTTATCAGCACCATCAGTGTGAAGCCTACGTCAAGATACTTCTGCGGGAACGCGATCACGATATACGTCAGCGGATTAAGGAGCTTGGTGTTGAATTCATTTATCGTGTCACCGCCGAGGCCTATGTCCCATGACCATGTTTCCCATCCCTGTCCGGAGAGGAAGGCGTGAACGAGCCTCTTGATCTCCGAATAGATCGGATACTGCTGGGCTATACCGTCTATATTCCCCTCGGCGTTCGACAGAAATGTTCGCGGCAACACAATGAAGAGCGCGTAAGTGCAGACAGCTGTGATGATAAACAGAATAGTATATCTCAGCAGTTGGCCGCCAAATCCCATCCGCTCTTCATGTTCGGTAATATCATTTATTGTATTTTCAGTCTTCAGCAGGTGCTTCTCTTCCATCAGTCTCCGCTTCAACTACTTCCTCTGCAGCTCCGTCCGACCCCTCGGAAGGCTCTGCCGGATCAAATTCAGGTTCCGGTTCTTGTTCTGTTTCAGGAACTGCTTCAATTTCCGGTTCCGCAGGCTTCTTCTCTTCAAGGAGATCCTTCTCTCCGATCCTTCCCGCGCCGGGTACTGCGCCTTCTTCTACGACCCTTTTTCTCGGCTTAGGGATATCTCTTACAACAGTCCTCCTGCCGTTGTGACTGCGCTCAACTTCTATCTGCCTGTATGCCTCCTCCAGCTCTTCGCTGAATGGCTCATCCTGCGCTGCAGGTTCAGCCGCCTGCTTCTCACCGGCAGCTGCAGCTTCTGCTCCGTCTCCGGCCGCATTCTCTGCCTCCTGTGTTCCTTCATGCGCAGCTTCCGGTTCCTGTGCAGGTCTCTCTCCTATCGGAGTCCTGTGTCTCTCAGGGATAAGATCCTCTATCATTCCGACAAGCGCATCACGGCCGTCTCTTCTGAACAGCTCGTACTGTATCTCTGAGAGCAGCGGATGTACGCAAAGGCCGAGTCCGAGATCGAGATTCCTCAGCACAGCCTTCTCATGCGGTGCCATCTTTTCCCTGAGTGCATCCCACTCTTCGTTTTCCTTCATTGCCGTAAGCTCTTCAAGCATGTCGGCATAATGCTCCAGCAGCTTGACTCTGTCTCCGGTCCTGAGGGCTATATTCCACGCTTCCTCTTTGATCCTGTCATCTCTGCCGGCAGCCTTCTTATATAGATCCTTTGCCGTTGAGTACAGGTCCTTCTTTTCTTCATATGCGACTGCTTCCGTATCAGCAGTCTCTTCTTTTTCAGCAGCAGCTGCCTCTGCAGCCTGCTCTGCTTCTTCTGCGGCTTTTCTGAGATATCTGACCATACCCATCTTTCCTCTCGCCGCAAGGATATCTTCTATCTCAAGCTTGAGACATCCGTTGCTGGTAAGAGAATAGATCCCGGCATATGTATCGGCATCTGCATCTGACAGATCAGCGGTAAACTTTATGACTTCTGCATAAGGGAGCGATCCTTCCGGACACAGTTCTCCGAGCTTTCCGAGTGTCTGCATGAATTCTTCCGCAATATCAGCGGATTCCTCTTCAGCTCCGGACATGCGCTTGCGGTCAAGCAGAAGCTTGAGCTTGAGCCTGAGAATGTAAGTGTTTCTGCTGTGAGCTTCGAGGAAGCTGCAGACCTCTTCATAGAGATGAGCAGCATGCTCCGCGGTCGCTTCCGCCGGATCTTTTCCGTCTGCAGAAGCTTCGGCCCTCTCGATATTCAGCACTGAATAATCATCTATCAGCTGCCTTGTGATCAGTATCTCCATTCTCAGATCATCAAGTCTGGCTGACTTTCTTCTGGTCTTATCAAAATTCTCAGGGAATCTTCCGGTGTATATGTCGATGAGCCTCTTGGCCTTGGACATGCTCTCGATATGGAGCAAAGTCTCCGCAGCCAGCTCTATAGTCCTCTGGTCCAGAGGGATCAGGACCGGATAGCTGTATCTTCTGAGTGTGCTGTGCTTGTCTCTTCTTCCGGCAAATTCATTGCTGAACTGCAGGTCAAAGTAATCTTTGAAGAGCTCTGCCAGTTTATAGTATTTGCCTGATGCTGCCATGGCTTCCATGTCAGCGCCTTCGGACAGAGCTTTGTAAGTGATCTTCTTCACGAATTTCTCAGCGAATGCTGCCGCTTTCTCCTCCAGCTGAGCTCTCTCCGCTTTGCGCCTGTAAGGATTTGCCATCAGCAGCCTGCTCTTGCGTCTCAGATACGCGGATCTGACTTTATTCGCGTCAATAAACGGCATGTAGTCCTCGCGTACGACCGTATAAGGCAAAGTGCTGCTGAAAATGGCATCATGCCCTTCTCTGCCTTCATGGTCAGGTATGTACTGCCACTCATCGCCGTACTGCCATACCAGATATTCGTTGTAATTCCTGACTATCTCTACAGTAGTATCCTCGAAAGGAACCCTAATATATCCGCCGTCAAATATAGATGCAGGGAAGAGGAACGGAGCGATGCCCCACTCCATTATGTAATGCTTCCAGCCCGGATCAGCCATGCTCTTGAAGTCCTTGACCAGATCCCTGATCACTGCTTCTTTTCCGTCACCGTGCCATTTTCTGAGGGCATTGAAATATCTTGCCCTGTTCAGGTCGAACCTGCTGCTGTAGCTCTTGGTCTCATCCAGAAGATCTGCATAGAGGTTGATGTCCGCGAAGAACTTCCTGTAATTCTTCCTGTGGATCGGATCGAACACGAACACGTCGATAACATGTCCTGCAGGGTCATCGGAGATGATCTGGTGAGAGTGGACAGCCGTGGAATCAGTCGTCACATATCTGGCGATCGAGTTCGTATATTTCAGATCAGTCTCGGCTGACTCTATGACTCTGTTCGGCGGGAGGTCTTCAAACTTGGCGACCATCTTGAACTTCTCCCAGTTGTCCCTTGTCATATACAGGTCTATGTCATCATCCCACGGGATAAAGCCTCTGTGGCGGATAGCTCCGATGGCTGTACCGCCTCCAAGGGTGTAGTGTATGTCGTGTTTGCGGCACACCTTATCCAGTTCCTTCATCATCTGCAGCAGTTTCTGCTGGATATCTGTCAGCATAATTTACCTCTCAGATCAATCTCAAAATGATATGTTGTTCTCCGGATAGCTACTCATTGTCGCTATCTTTATCTTCAGTATCGTTCTCTTCGTTCTTCTCTTTTTTCTCGTTCTTATCGTTCTTGTCGCTGTCTGTCTTGTCAGCTTTATCGGCATTGTCGACGATCTCGACTTCATGTACGGTATAGCTCGTGCCTCTGCCGTTGCCCGTATATCTCATGACAAAGTCAAACTTGTCATATGTTGACTGCGGCAGGTTGAACACGCTGATGCTGATGTCTGTCCAACCCTTATCTACAGCTTGTACATCCTGTCCGTTTCCGATGTAAAGCGCCACGTGATCATCTCTTACGAGGACATCGCCGCGCTGCAGGCTGCCCTTAGACGGTTTGCCCACATTCTTCCAGTTCCCGTACTCGGTAAAGCTGCGCTCGCTCATCGCAATACCGTCGCCATGCTGGCAGGCATAAAGCATCGCAGGATCTCCGGCCCCGTGCGCGAAAGCGGCGTGGACGAAAGGATTGCAGCAGTATGTCTTCTCATATGAATGCCCGTTGACCAGGGAAGAACCCTTTATGTTCTTATTCGGCCCGACATTGGTGCCGCAGAAATAGCAGCCGTATCTGTGGGCTCTGTCTCCGGTGCCGTAGGTAAAGCTGTTATCGTTGGCGATATCTACCGCCCAGTCACAGGCTGCATCGATAGCCTGCTGGTTGGTCATGCTCTCTCCCTCGATAGCGAATGCCTGGACATTCTCAGGGCTCATGGTCTTGCCGTCCTCGGAAACGCCGACCAGAGTAATCTGATATACCTCATCAGGATCAAAGTCCTTGAGAATATATTCCGTATCCTCCACGGTCTCAGGCTCGCCCTTGTTTGCTTTTATCTTATAAGAGGTGTAATACTCGTTCGGTTCCCATTTGAATACGAGATCTGTACCGAGTACATCTGCAGTCAGCTTGCTGACTCCCTTCAGCTCCAGATCGACCTTGTTGCTCGTCTCGCTGTAGACCGGCTCATCCTTGTAACGGTAAGCTTTGACTTCGTACTTGTATTCCTTGTCGTTCTTCGCTGACTCGTCTACGAATTCCAGGGCTTCCTGATTGCTGATCACTTTGCCGTTCCTGTAGATCTCGTATCCGGTCGCGCCTTCGACTTCTTTGAACTTAAGATCGACCATCCCCTTCTTCACTGAACCCTTCAGTACCGGAGTCGCCAGTTCCGGAGTCGCCTCAGCGACAGGGGCGTCCGTTATGCCATTACGCCTGATACCGTTATACGGAGCTATCGCGTATGTGTACTTGGTTCCTGTATGCAGGTCTTTGTCTTCATAGGCAGATGTTTGGGCCGTAGTAAGATACTTATATTCTTTCCCGTCCTCTGATCTGTAAACATGATAACCGTCAGCATTTGAAACGGGATCCCATTTCAGCGCAACAGAATTGTATGAAGTGGAAGTCACTTCAACAGCGTCGATCTCTCCCGGCGTCCTGGCCGTGATGAGTATCACTATCACCAGCGCAAGCAAGACATAATCCGCGAGTATTATCCTGCGCTTGTTCTTCTTGGTATTGAGTTTTCGCACAGATTCTGGCAGTTTGATCTTCACTTCTCTAAGCCCTCTCTGTTATCTATCACCGGCGGTTTCTGCCGGCCAAAGCGATCCTTCTTATCCCCGCCGGAGCGTTCTCCCCTTCCGGCGCGAATCATCTGAGGTATGACTGCACGAGATCAGCGATCTCAGCAGTGCAATTCGTCCTCTTCTCTATATACAGGTCAGCGAATTCCTCAGATCTGCGCCTGTATTCATCTGTTCTGCCGGAGTCTATCTCCTTCATCACTTCTGCTGCATCAGCACAGATAGGTCCCGGCATATCCCTGTCATAGTCCAGATAGAATTCTCTGTCTTTAAGGTATTCCTCTTTGTCAAAGGCATAGAAGTATACCGGCAGTGCCTTGAGTGCTGCGTCGTATGTTATCGCGGAGTAATCCGTGACCACGAAGTCCGCAACGGCCATCATCTCCATCGTAGAGAAGTCTTTGTCGATAATAACGTTCTCTGCGAGATCATCATTGATATCTATCTCTGTCAGAGGATGCATCTTGATCACGAGATTGTACTTTTCTGTATCTGTATGCCTGATCAGATCAAGGACAGCCCCGCTCATATCCTTGCCTATCCTGAGAGTCGGCGCATAAAGTATGCTCTTCTTCCTGCTCAGGACCGGGTAGCGGTCATATATCCTGTCCCTGTTCTCTCTGTCCAGCTCGCTGTTCAGGATGACATCCACCCTCGGGAGCGACATTATTGTGAGAGCTTCAGGCGGATAACCGAAAGCTTCGGCGAAAGCAGGTCTCGCCTTCTCGCTGCTGGTGAATATGACATCATAGCCCTCGTGCATCTTCATCAGACGGGCGATCTCCGACGATTTCCCTTCCGGCTTATCCAGGATGCTCTTGCTGAACTTCTTCATAGCACCGAGAGCATGCCACATCTGTATAACAGTCAGCCCTCTTCTCTTGGGGAAGATGCAGGCCGGGATGCAGTAACTGTCGAGGACAGCTACTCTGGATGTCGCCAGATATCTCATCTGCCTGAAGAGTGGGCCCATATATCGAACGGCTCCCTTGATGCCCGGGCCCATTTTGTCACACAGCACTTTGACACCGATCCCGCGGGAAACGAGTTCATCCCTCAGCAGACAGATGTCCAGAGAAGGTTCATTGGACTGTCTGCTCAGGATCACTACCCGTTTCTTCTGCGGGAGCAGCTTCATTGCTGAATACACCGCATTGAGTGCTCCTGTTCCTGTTTTTATCAGAATATCTTTCTTCATTTTTATTTGATTCTATATACTGTATCCCCCGGAAGCTGTTGATCCGAGGCGTCCTTTCTGACCACATAATTCGACAACATATTATACCATACAAAGAGGCCTCTGCTCAAACAGGCAGAGACCTCTTTTGATTCTTTTAGTTATTTGTTTTTCAACGATTCCGTCTGCATAGGGAAACCGGTCGTCCGGCATTCTGAATCGCTGTTTTCACGGAACACACCTCAGTCGAGCAGCTCCAGCACTCGCTCCGTTGCATGACCGTCGCAGGCACTCATGAACCGCTCCCTGAAAGCACCTCTCTTATCTTCCATCATGTCCGCCGCAGCGATCGCTTCTATCAGTTCATCGGCCGTCTCGGCTACGGTGCCGTACACATAGTCCTCGAAAGGATAGTACATCCCCCTGTCGCCGGCGTACTCGTCCCTGTCATAAACGTAGTAGATCACAGGTCTGTCGAGCAGCAGCCAGTCGAATATGATAGAAGAATAATCAGTTATGAGTATATCGGCTGCAGGCAGGATGTCATTGACATCCCTGACATCAGATACATCTATCCAGAATCCGCTGTCATCTCCCAGCTTTCTCCCCTGCATCTTCATGTTGTTATAAGCAGCCGGATGCATCTTAGTGATCAGGACATACTCATCTCCGTACTTCTCCCTGAGGCGATCTACCGGCACTTTGGACATATCATAGTCTGCCATCGGCACCTTGGTGCCCCTGTAAGTCGGCGCCAGAAAGATGATCTTGCGGTCTCCTATCTCCGGATGAGCTGCGACAAAGCGTTTGCGGACCTCTTCAGTCCACGACTCATCGCAGAAGACATCGGTACGAGGTATGCCCGTCGGGATGACCTTGTCCTCACTTATCCCGTAAGCCTCAGCGTAGCAGCCGCGAATCGACGCAGCGCTGACGATGGCTTTGGTGTATTTCCTGTGGCCCGGGCTGATCTTGATATCTTCGCCCTTTCTGCTGAAGCCGAATTTCTTGTACGCGCCCTCTGCATGCCAGAGCTGGATTATCTCCTGACCCGGGAGGAGCTTATAGAACTGGAGATAGTTGAACACATCCTCAAGGAAGATGTATTTTGCCGATCTGAGTTTCCTTGCGATCAGCCTCGCATCTCTCAGAGTCTCCTTGTGCAGCTGTTTGTCTTTAAGGAACACATCTATGTTCCATTTCCTGCCGCTTTCGATCAGAGCCTTATTGACGCACTCGAAATTACCGCCCATCTCATCACGGACGTCCGATATGAACAGAACGTTGTTGTCCTTCATGAGTTTCGAGCCGCAGCGCTTCTGTTCCGCGATGAAGGCAAGCATCCTTATTGCCAGATCTGCTTTTCTCCTGATATCCATTTTCCTCCGACGGCACGATGCCGGTCTTTACGTCTCACACTCCTGAGCCGGATCACTTCCAGCCGAGATATTTCCAGTTCTTGACATCATAGATGTCATCGCCGCTGAACCTGAACCAGTCAGCCGGCAGGAAGGTGTTACCGTTATTGGTCTGCACGCTCCATCTGTGCGAATATATCATGTCTATATCGACCGGAGATTCCTGATAAGTCGTGAGCTTGCTGCCTGTGAACGGATTCTTCGCGTCTTTGATAAGGTCTCTGGTCGCGATAGCCGGCACATCGGCATTCATGGTCAGAGTATTGTCCGTAGTGAACTCATCTGCCCCGAAATCCTTGACCAGCAGCACGCTGTTGAACGACATGATGTTGAGGAACGGTTCCTCCTGAAACTCGTTCAACTTATCGAGATAATACAGCTTGTTGTATTTGATCTCTTCCTTGTTGAGTATGTTATGACCGTGGTCTGAAACGATGATGATACGCGTATTGTCGTAAACGCCTTTGTCTCTCAGACAGTCCATCCAGTTGCCGAGCTCTCTCATTGCTGCCATATTGATCTGATAATGCAGCACTGTCTTCTTATCCTTCATCGGCAGCTCGTTGCCTTCATCATCGACACGCACAGGATGCTCGTTGTCATATTTCTTATTGTTGATCTTAGGAGCCAGCACATATTCCGGTTCTTTGAGCATGTTCGGCTCGTGAGTCGTATCATTGCTCATCATGAAGAACTGATTGGTGTCTGAATCATCGACCACAGTCATCGCCGGCATGTTGCGAAGGACTGCATAAGCCGCCATGTATTCTCTGTTATAGCCTTTGCCCTTGGACTTGGTCTCCCAGACAGGGATGAAGTCGCCGCTCAGCCGTCCCTGAGCGTTATAGCTGCCGTGCT
Source organism: Clostridiales bacterium (assembly GCA_015058265.1). The sequence continues at coordinate 5,055 of SVCR01000001.1, read as the reverse complement.
GATACAGCGTCGGCTGGATCACCTGTGGCGCGATCTTGAACAGGCTGTAGCAGAAGAAATTTCTGAACCTCTGGCTCATGTCGTGTCCTTCTTCCGCGTTATATCCGTATTCCGGAAGCGAGAAGCGGTCGTTGACGAGATAGGTCCGGTACTCAGGATGATCTTCAAATATCGACAGGTCCGGTATCCATGAATAGCCTGCATAGGTCGGGTCGAACAAAGTGACCTGATAACCCGCATCACCGAATATCTCCGGCATGACCTTGAGAGCTTCATCGTGCTTGTCCATGAGCAGCTCTTTATCTCTTTCGTTGAGCTTCTCCGGCGTGTAGTCATATCCTCCGAACAGTCCCGGCGCACCGAAATTAGTCTTAGGACCGAAAGACAGCGAATTCCTGTAGTACGTAAATCCCGCGAACTGTTCAGCCATCTTAGGATCTTCGTGCATCAGGAAAGGAACGAGATATCCGATCTGCCTGTCCATCATGATCACAACTACATTCTTGCCGTCCTTGCTCAGAGTGATCTCCGGCTCATCGGCACCTGCCGCTTCGAGTATCCTCTTGGATTCTTTGATCTCCCCGGATATGCCGACAACATTGACCGTCGACATTCCTACCAGAGCGATGCAGGACAGGATCGCGAGCATGCTGAGGAATGATCTCTTCCTGGTCCAGATCACTGCGACAACCAGAAATACGGCCATGACAGCTGCCAGATTGATCAGCATTGCCTTGAATCCGATCTGCGGTGTCATGTCGAACTGAAGGTCAGGCGAGAAGTTGCCGTAATTCTTGCCGAACGCCATATAATCCATAAGTCCTGCCGCCGCAGCTACAGCAAGCAGAAGACTCATTATCTTCTTCCCCGGCTTGCTGGCAAGGCTGAAGAATATGCCGAACCATACGATGAAAGTACCGACCGCAAGTGCCAGAGCGCTCACTATATACCACAGAGGCGAAACATAATTGACGATATCTATGAATTCCGCCGCCGATCCGCGGATCACAGTAGATGGGATCAGCAGTCCTGTCACTACAGTAAGCAGAGCGCAGGATGAGTAGAACAGTGTCTTGTACCCCTCTCCTTCCGGCAGCTTGACCGTATGGCCTCTCTTGCTGAGGATGTTCATCAGCAGAGGCAGCTGGAGCATGAGTATCATTATGATGAAAATTATCTGTGTTCGTATCCTGGAAATAGGATGTATGAACAATATGAACACAAGCAGGACGGCGCCGACGGCTGATGCCATGATCCGAAGAACTCCGGCAGGGTCCTTGAGCTTGTAGAAAATATTCTTGATCAGAGAAAATATGTTGTTGAGAGTCCAGTAGAATACCAGACCTGCTGGCGAATTATACAGGAACACGAGGAAAATAACTGCTACCCCGTACATCTGTATCTTGCTCTTGAGAGGGAAACCTTTCATATATATAGCCGCCGAGATGACATTGATGAGCGTCATCAGTATAGGCAGCAGGTTCACAGTCATCGAGCCTATCTGGATCAGAGCGTCAGGCGCTCCGAGGTCTGCGATAGGGCCAAAGGATACTTTTCTGATGGTCTCGAGATGCGACAGGAAGTGATAAGCCGCGATGAAGAACGGTACTTCCAGGAAGAGTGACACCGATCCCTTGAGAGAATCCGTCGGCTTATAGTTGTTCTGTCTGTAGTAGGCCTGAAGCATCATAAAACGCTCGTCACCCTTGAATGTCTTCTTGATATGAGCTATCCACGGTGCGAGCTTGGCCTCACGGTCGCGCTGCTCTGCCTGAAGAGCGTCGGCTCTCCGGTAAAGCGGAAGGACGAGGAAATTCATTGCGAGACTCAGCATTATGATCGCGTAAGCCGGATTATTCACGTATCTGTTCGAAGTCACGAAAACGACCTCAAAGAACAGCTCCAGAGGACCGATCAATATCTTATACAGGATCTCGCCTAATGTCATTATTTAACACCTCAATCACATTACATAGTTATAGTTCGTATATTATAGCACAAAATATATGGGTATACATAGGTTTCAGGTGAAGCGTCCAACAATAATGAGGATGCCCGAGATCAGATATCCCGAGTCATCCTCATTGATACTGCTGTATTGATCTTCATTCCTGCAATATTACCTAAGGTTTTAATTCAGCTGAGCATCGATCCATTTCCTGATGTCGCTGACTGAAGCATCTGTGAGGTCTTTTCCATTCTTGACTTCTGCTCCCTTGGCAAACTTCTTGATGTTGCCCATGCTGCCGCTTATGCCGCTGCTGCCGGAAGTGCAGAAAGGCATCACGGTCTTGCCGGATACGCTGTACTTCTCAAGGAATGTGCGTATCACCTTAGGCTCTTTGCCCCACCATATAGGGTAGCCCAGATATATGGTGTCATACTGTTTGATATTTCTTATCACTGTCGCGATCGCAGGGCGTGCTTTGTTATTGTCCTGCTCCCTGTTCGCGCGGCAGTTATCATTATCATAGCTTAGATCCGCAGATGTGTATTTCTTGCGCGGCCTTATCCTTACCCAGTTTTACTTTTCTTCCCTTCATATTGTCTCCTGTTCAACTTCAGTCGGATGCGTATCTGAGCACATAATCCTCTGTACAGTTTTTCCGGCATTTATTATATATTATTGTAGGTATTTCTGCCAATGATACTCAAGCATTTGATCTCTAGGGAAACAATTCCGCAGATATCGCTTATTCTTCTTAATTTTTAAATTGATTCTTTTCCCATGCTTCTGTTATAATGACACGGATTTATTGCTTTTCTTTAAATCAGGAGACAAAAAATGAAAGAAAAAATTATCGAGATCCTTAAGGATATCAGACCTGACGCTGATTATGACAACTGCACAACACTGATCGATGACGGTTATCTTGAATCACTCGATGTTGTAGCTCTCGTAGGTGAGCTCAACGATGAGTTCGATGTAGATATCACTGTTGATGATCTCGTTCCTGAGAACTTCAATTCAGTCGATGCTATGGTCAACCTCGTCGAAGAACTTCAGGGCTGATACAGCATTAGCTTTATTCAGGCATCAAGGTAAACCATGTCATTTACATCTCTTAACTTCCTGTTATTTGTCGCTTTAGCGGTCATCATATATTTTCTGGTCCCGCTTAAGCATCGTTGGCTTGTTCTTCTGACTGCAAGCTATGCTTTTTATCTGATCTCCAGTCCGGAGTCTTTTATTTTCATGCTCATTACTACGGTTTCGACCTTCTACGGAGGTCTTGCTATGGGAAAATGCGATGAGCAGATGGAAGAGAAGGTCCGGGCCGCCGGAGACAGTCTCGACAGAGCAGGCAAGAAAGCGCTCAAGGCAGAGGCCAAAGCGAAGAAGAAACGCCTTATGATCCTGATCCTGGTGTTCAACTTTGCTATCCTCGCCTTCATGAAGTATTTCAGGGTCTACCTGAAGACACTGTCAGAGATATTTGACGCAGAATGGCTCCGCTTCAATGCCGGGATATTGATCCCGCTGGGGATCTCTTTCTATACCTTCCAGGCGATGAGTTATATCATCGATCTCAACAGAGGCAAATACAAGCCGGACAAGAATCTGTTCAAGTTTGCTCTCTTCGTATCCTGGTTCCCGCTTATAGTACAAGGTCCTATCAGCAGATATGATCAGTTGGCGATGCAGCTCCAGGAGGGCCACGAATTTGACTATACAAGGATCAAATTCGGCGGTCAGCTTATCATGTGGGGATTTTTCAAGAAGCTTGTCATCGCCGACAGGATAGCGATACTCGCGAATACTGTTTTCGACAACTATCAGGATTACAGGGGCATGTATCTGATAATCGGCGCACTTGCTTACACTATACAGATCTATGCTGATTTCTCGGGAGGCATCGATATCGCCAGAGGTGTTTCGCAGATCTTCGGAATAGAACTCGAGAACAACTTCGAGCGGCCGTATTTCTCACGGAGCCTTACTGAATTCTGGAGAAGATGGCACATTACACTTGGGCATTGGTGCAGAGACTATATCTTCTACCCGATCTCACTTTCCAAGACCTTCGGAAAACTGGGCAGGAACTCACGCCGCATCCTCGGTGACCGCGTGGGAAAGCTCTTCCCTGTCATCGTCGCCCAGCTGGCTACCTTCCTCACGATCGGTATCTGGCACGGCGCGCAGTTCAAGTACATCGCGTACGGTCTGTATCAGGCGTTCTTTATTGTCGGCGGAATGCTGCTCGAGCCATACCTGCTCAAGCTCAACGAGCTGCTCCACATCAATACGGAGGCAGGCACATGGAAGCTGTTCCAGATGCTGCGTACATTCTGCATCGTAGTATTCGGCAGATTCTTCTCAAGAGCACACCGCTTCAGAGCTGCTGTCCATATGATGAAAGCCAGCTTCGTTTTTAATCCCGCTATACTTTTTAACGGGAAGATATATACACTCGGACTCAACGAACGCGACTTCAGCCTTCTGATCACCTGTCTCCTGCTGTGGCTTTGTATCAGCATCGCTCAGGAGAAGGGTTACAGCATAAGAGAGGTTCTTTCACGGCAGAACACCCTGTTCCGCTGGGCTATCTACCTGATAGGGTTTATATCGATCGTGATATTCGGCGTTTACGGCGTCGGCTATGATGCAAGCACGTTTATTTACAGGACCTTCTGATGAACACCGGATCTAAAGATGAAACAGAAAAGAGTAATTGAATTAATAATAAAGTCAATAGTGTTTCTGGTTCTCGCTTTCCTCCTGACCTTGGGAGTCGGTTATATTTACGTTCCATGGGATCACGAGGAGTCCGCGCAGTCCAAGTCTTACTATGATGCTGCGCCCGATTCCGTTGATGTCCTTATCGTCGGAAGCAGTACCGTCCGCAACGGGATATCCCCTAATGAACTCTGGCACAACTACGGCATATCGGCACACACGAGAGGCAATTCCAGACAGCCTGCAGAGGCAGCTTTGTTCAACCTCAAGGAAGGCCTCAAATACCAGAAGCCTAAAGTAGTCATCCTCGGAGTTACCCAGCTCATGGTCGCTTACGACTATGTGGAGAACGAACCGTTCCTGAGGAAAACTCTGGA
>SVCR01000114.1 GCA_015058265.1 Clostridiales bacterium | reverse complement strand
TTCGCGTCTGATCTCATCGAGATGGTTGATCGGATCTTCTATCCCGTACCTTACCGCCTTCTCCATGATGCTCTCGAAGGTCTTGAGCCTCGAATGGATATGATGGATAGGCATGTAGGAATGTTTCTTGTCAAAATCATTAGACAGTATCTGGAGCTTGGTCTCGACCTCTTTCATCGCTGAACTGTACTGAAGACTGACATCATCAATAATCCTCTGCAGTTCTTCGTCAGTTCCTTTGTACTCGCTCCATTTCTCACGCACCCTGTCGGCATAATAATATCTGAAAGCCATAACGTATACTCCCCGTCATTGTATTTTCTGAATGACAGCGCTGTTGTCTCATACCATTGATGTCTGATAAAAAGTCCGAACAGTCACCCGGTTCAGAGCCGGGCGATGCCCCGGATCAAGCCCCCGGACAAAGCGCATATCAGTCAGTCACACCCTCGCGATCCGCATACGGAACCGCCGGGCATGTAACTTATTAATTATAACACAGCAACCCGGTATATTGTGCAACTAATTGCCTTTGCTATCTATCACCTGACAAGCGGTTCGGTCTCTCTGATCACGAACTCTGCCGTCTCCTCATCAACAAGAGGCAGCAGGGTCTCTCTGACCTTCTTATGATAATCATTGACCCATCTGATCTCTTCATCAGTCAGCAGGCTGACATTGATAGCCTCTCTCTCATAAGGGACCATCGTGATAGGTTCACTGACAGCTGTCCCGTTTCCTCCGTCCTTGAAGAGGATCTCATTTTCGATCCTGATCCCGAATTCACCGGCCTTATAATAACCCGGCTCGTTGGAAACGATCATTCCCGGAACGAGACCGCAAGGCTCATCCTTCTTCCTGACTCCCGCAGGTCCCTCATGGACCGCAAGCACATGACCTACTCCGTGGCTGACACCGTGACCGTAGTCAAGGCCGCGAGCTCTCAAAGCTGTTCTGGTTGCTTCATCGAGTTCCTTGTGTGTCGTCTCCGGTCTGATCACATAGGTCGACAATGCGATATGTCCCTTCAGAACCAGTGTATAGTCATCTATCATCTCCTGAGTCAGAGGTCCTACAGCTATAGTTCTGGTGATATCTGTAGTTCCGTCGATATACTGACCGCCGGAATCTACAAGCAGGAAGCCTTCAGGGCGGATCTCCAGGTCGGTCTCAGGAGTTGGCGCATAATGTATTATCGCCGCGTTCGGGCCATAGCCCGAGATCGTCTCGAAGGACAGGTCGAACCAGCCGTCCTGCTCGGATCTGAAGCCTTCGAGACGGTCAGCAGCGCTGATCTCAGTCTGCGCGCTGCTGCACGCGGCTTCCTTGATCCACTTGATAAACTTGGTAACTGCCACTCCGTCCTTGATATGAGCATTGAGAGTGCTCCTGATCTCTGTTTCATTCTTGACTGTCTTAGCAAGAGCGACCGGTGTCAGTTCATTGATGATCTTGTCTCTTGACTGCAGCTGCATATAAAGTGAGCAGTTAGCTGAAGACAGATCCATCCACACCTTCCGGTCTGCAGGAATTGCAGCTGCGTCAGCATAGATATCTTCATAGTTCCTGACGCTGACAGATCCCAGCCCTTCAGGAAGACCGTTCTCTGTTCCGCATGACTTCAGCTCATCCAGTGATCCATCCATGACATACAGTCTGCACTCATCCTGTGTGAGCAGGATATACGAGAAGAATACCGGAGTATACAGGATATCTGCGCCTCTCAGGTTCAGGAGCCAGGCTGTCTCCATCAGATCAGTCAGGATCAGGCAGTCAGCGCCCTTTTCAGCCATTGCTTTGCGCACCTCCGAGATCTTCTCAGAAGCGCTCTTGCCGGCTGATGTCAGCGGGAATTCCCATATCTTCGAAGGAACTATCTCAGGTCTTTCCTTCCAGACCTCTGATGCCAGATCAGCATCCCATCTGAACTCCACATCATCACGGCCTTCGAAGGTCTTACTGAGTTCTGCGTACAGGCCGGCCGGCGCTGTATTTCCATCAAATCCTATCACGAATCTGCGGTCTCCTGCTTTGCCGTCTGATCCTGCCGCTTCCGCAGCCTTATCCGCAAGACTGAGCATGAACTCCATAACAGTAGGAACTCCCTCTACAGCCATTTTCATCAGCTCTATCCCGCTGCCGGCAAGCTGTCTGTCAGCCTGGAGGAAGAATCTCCCATCAGTCCAGATATATGCGCCCTCCTGTGTCACGACAAGAGCTTCGTTCTCGGCAGTGAGTCCGCTGAGGAATTCACAGGCTTTGTAATGATCGTTCACATATTCAGAGCCATGAGGGTCACCCGCAGGCTCGAAGAATACATCGATTCCCTCTCTCAACATGATTTTCTGCAGTTCAACGATTTCCTTCTTCATATCACAGTTCCTTTCTGAAAAATATCAAACGGGGTGCTGCTTCTGCGATCATCCGCAGAACACCGCAAGATACCGAACGGGCACGAGATCGACCGGCCTGCTCAATAAACCCCTGCAAAATGAAAAGGTCTGGAATTTTACTTCCAAACCCTCTGTTCCTTGGTGGCCTATATTGGACTTGAACCAATGACCTACAGGTTGTCACCCTGTCGCTCTCCCAGCTGAGCTAATAGACCATAAACCGGCATGTGCAACACAGCTATTATAAACGATTGCTCCGCCCATGTCCAGCATTATAACAAATTAATTCTATCAGGATCAAAGCTGCCCCTCAGCTGACTGAGGGGCAGTTCCGGTATAGTTATTATTCCCGGGCGGCGCTTTCAGCAGACGCCGGGGGTTTCAGTCCGATCAGGCTTTTGCCGCTTCTGCTACTTTACGGAATTCACTGTTCCGATGAAGAGCGGGATACCTGTCTCGGTATCAACAAGAGCATATACGAACGGTCTGTCGAGCTTGATCTCCACAGTCTCTTCCTGCTGCGGAGGAGCCGATCCGTCCTTTGCGATGACTGCTGTCGCCGCAGCCGCTTTGGTGCCGTTCTTATCGAGCTCTATGTGTGTCTTGTGCAGGACATCGTCTATCATCACTTGCTTCCGGCCGTCAGCAGACATACCTGAGAAATCTGCCTCCTCAGTGAATGCCTTCTCCATGCCCATAGCGTAGAGGACGTCCTTGAGCGAAGTGCTGTAATCATATTTGAACTCAGGCAGTTCCAGCCTTACTTTCTTATAGTTCCTGAGGTCGGAAGCTTTCTTCCAGGCATCTACAAGTTCATCGCCCTTGAGCCCGGAGATGTATTCCTCAGCACTCATGCCTTCAGGCGGCAGCAGCGCTTCGAATGCGATAGTACCTCCTTGATAGAACAAAGCTGTTCCCTTGCCGCCGTTCACCTCTATGTACCGCATTCTATCTGATCTCTTCAGCATGTTGCAGGTCTCTGTCTTTCCGGCAGCTGATCTGAATTTCCCGTTCTTGTCTACCTGATAGTCTTCAAAAGGCTCAGCCCAGTTTCCCTCGAAAGCAGTAGCGTTGATCAGAACGACTCTGTCAAAAGGATCAAGCCTGTCTATGATATCCTTGATCATGTTGCGGGTATTGTTGTAGACCCACTTATTCATATCCTTGACGGTATTCTCATCGAATGATGCTTCGTAGGTCTCGGCATTGTGCATCTTCTTGTTGGACGCGATGAAGTCTTTGTTCAGATCCATCAGACCTCTGCTGAACCATATCGAATTCGCCGATGAATATATCAGTCCTTTCGACTTGCCCAGACGGTTGTGCAGAGATGAGAGATACTGATTGAAATCGCCAAAGCTGAGTCCGCCTTCAGTTCCGGCTCCGTGAAGGACGGCTCCCATCTCGTCCAGTGTCTCGCCCGCGGCTCCGTTTTCAGTCATAGCAAGAGCTGTCAGCACTGAATCAGGAGAAACCAGTACATTGCCCGGCTTTGCTCCGGTTTCAGCTGCCTTAGCACTTTCCCCGGCTATCGTCTGCTGCAGCAGTCTGACTGAAAAGTCAGCTGCCGTATATCCGAATCCGGCAGGGACAGCGACATTCGAAGGCGCGTATTTAACCGCTGCGGATCTCTCTACAGCATCCTTACTGAGAGGCAGCACCTCGATATTTTCACTCGGCCCTTCGCCATTCCCGGGCTTGGTGTATTTTTTTACGATGACCTTGCACTTCAGTGTCTTCTTGCCCACTTTGGCGCGTATATAGCATGTCCCTGCTTTGCTGCCGGCCTTGATCACAGCCTTCCGGCGATACTTTCCGCCGGTATTGGCTATTTTTGCGATCTTCTTATTTGAAGTAGACCATTTGACTTTCTTCCGGGCATTTTTCACCTTGATAGTTACAGTCTTCTTCTTAGCATCTTTTCCTGTCTGCAGCACGACCTTCTTAGTTGAAAGCTTTGCTCCGGCTGCGGCATAGGACGGTGTTGTCTGCCCAGCGAAGATCATTCCCGACACGACCAAGCACAGGGTCAAGAACCATGCAGCAAGTCTTGATGATCTGCTGAGCCGTTTATCCATACCCGATCTACTGTTCATCATTTCTTCCTCCAGTACCTGTTCTGAATTGATATGACATATGACTGATCGTATTTCACTATCCCCTTACCCTTTTTTATTATACATCAACGCCGCAAATGCATTTATTTCTTTTTCTTAAGTCTCTGCCCGACTGATCACATCCCGAGTGCTTCCTTGGCGAGCTTATCTGCCATCTCATTGTATTTATTGCCGGCATGAGCTTTGACCTTGCAGAACTCTATCTTCATGCGCGTCCTGGCTTTGGCCACATAATCCCTGTACCCTTGTGTCAGAGGATTGTTGGCCTTCCATTTTCCGTCTGCCCATTTCCCGACGCCTTCATAATCATGATATATGCTGACCTCAGGTATCCCGCGCTCGAGGCAGAAATCTATCGCCATCTTGGCACCCATGATCTCGCCTGCCACATTCCGCTGCTTTGCTAATTCCGGCTCATCGAAAGCGCGGCTCAGTTCTCTTGTTGTTACAGTGCCGTCTTCGGCAGTCCTGACCATCACAGCTCCGCATGAGAATCTCCCCGCAGCCTCGTCATAGCTTCCGTCGACATAAGCTCTGACTCCCGGAGGGAATCCGGGCTCCGCATCTTTTCCGCTTCCGGCTGCACCTGCTGCTCCGGCCGCAGTCTCTCCCGGGCTTATCCCCAGATAAGCCATCGCATCCTGAGGATCGGCAAAGCTCTTATACTCAGCGCCCGGGAATCCGTCGACCTGCGCTTTGCAGTCATCCCAGCTGGTGAATATCCCCGTCGTTCTTCCCTTCTTTACCGCATAGACTTTCTTCTTAGCCAAATTCTTCTTCCTTTCATCGGCACCATCACCGGCGCCATCAGTTCCGCCCCAGGCAACTATGCCCGAAGTCTGCTCCTCCTCGAACTTCCTGAGGAACGACCGTCTGTGTATCGGCGTATACCCCAGAGTTCTCAGTCCGTCGTAATGCTTCGCGGTCCCGTATCCCTTGTTACCGGCAAAGTCATATCCGGGATATACTTCATCCATCTCTACCATGTAGCTGTCTCTGGCGACCTTGGCAACGATACTGGCAGCAGCAATACTGAGGCTCTTCTCGTCACCCTTGATGATCGATTCCGAAGGGATATCTGTTCCCAGCTTGACCGCATCTATCAGCAGCATGTTGATCTGCGCCTTGCCGTCACCCTCACTGCCATCGCCGTCCCCGCGAGCTTTAAGCATCTCATTGCATGCTTCGATCGCTCTCCTCATAGCATTCTTGGTCGCTTCAAGGATGTTGATCTCATCTATCTCATTGTTATCAGCGATCCCGATGCCATAAGCAACGGCTCTTTCTTTTATGACCTCCGAAAGCTCCTCCCGCCTCTTGGCAGACAGCTTCTTCGAATCGTTGACACCGATAACATCAAAATCATCCGGAAGCACTACGCATGCAGCATATACAGGTCCGGCAAGCGGTCCCCTGCCGACCTCATCTATCCCTGCGATGTATCTGTATCCGGCCGAACGCAGCTCATCCTCATGAGCCTTCATCTCGGCCAGCTTTGCTATATCTCTTTCAAGTCTCTCCG
>SVCR01000113.1 GCA_015058265.1 Clostridiales bacterium | reverse complement strand
AAGCTATGGAAGACGGAGCACCATGGGTAAACGGAGCACCTGACGGACACAATATCGGTATGGCTACTTTCCGTAAGGGCGGCACTGATACAGATGAAGAGTTCGCTAATGCGGCATACACACTTTCAAGAGATTACACGACACACCGTATGGTGCATGCTGCTATCGAGCCGCACGGCGCAGTAGCGAAATATGAGAATGGCATCTACACCATATGGATGTCCACACAGCTTTGCTTCGTAGACCAGTACTGGTATGCGCACGCAATGGGTGTACCAATGGAAAAAATCAGAGTCATCAAGCCGCTTGTAGGCGGCGGCTTCGGCGGCAAGATGGACTCATACTCATTCGGCATAGTAGCTGCAAAGCTCGCTGAGATCACAGGACGTCCGGTAAGATTCATCCTTACGAGAGAAGAAGTCTTCCAGCACTGCGCTAACAGGCATCCTATCTATGTACACATCGAGTCAGCACATGCAAAGGATGGCAAGCTGCTTGCAAAGAGAGCAAGACACATCCTTGACGGAGGCCCTTACGGCGGAACCGGTGTTGCTGCCTGCGCACAGTCAACAATCTGGGCATGTCTGCCATACAAGATGAATAGTGTGGATATCGAGGCAAGACGTGTATACACCAACAACCCTCATGCAGGAGCAATGAGAGGATATACATCCTGTCAGATCCACTTCTGCCATGACCTGCACATGCAGTACGCTTCAGAGCAGATGGGAATCGATCCTGTTGAATTCCGTAAGATCAGCGCTGCAGATCCTGGTTATGAGACACCTTCAGGCATCAAGGTAACAAGCTGTGCAAGTAAGGAATGCCTTGATACTGTAAGAAAAGAAATCGGCTGGGATGAGCGCAAGGATCATCTGCAGGAAGGCGAAGGAATCGGATTCTCCGCTTCCGGATTCGTTTCAGGAACAGGCTTCCCGATCCTCCGTACACCTAATGACTCTTCTGCAAGCGTCGTAGTCAAGATCAACAAGCTCGGACACTGCACTGTTTATACAGGTGCGAATGATATAGGAATGGGCTCAGATACTGTACTCACAGCTATCGTAGCAGAGGAACTCGGCCTTTCAATGGATCACATGAGCACTGTAGTTTCAGATACTCATATAACTCCGTTCGACTCCGGCTCATACGGAAGCCGTGTAACATTCCTCACAGGAAATGCTGCAAGACGTGCAGCAGTAGATGCAAAGATGCAGCTTCTGAATGTTATCGCAGCTAAGTGGAATGTACAGCCGGAGACACTCGAGTGCCTTGAGAACAAAGTTATCAGTAAAGAGCAGGCTGAGCTTCAGATGCCGTTCCAGCAGGCTGTCTTCCAGTACATGGAGGTCAAAGGCGGAGACGAGCTGACAGGAGTAGGATCATACAGCCACAAGTCCAATACAGCCCAGTACAACTCAACCGGAGATGACAACAAGGAGAACTTCGCTCCATCATACAGCTTCTCAGCGGCTGCTGCGCATGTAACAGTAGACAAGGAGACGGGTCTTGTTGACATAGATGACTTTGTCTTTGCGCATGACTGCGGACGTGCGCTCAACAGAAGAGCAGTCGAAGGACAGCTCGAGGGCTCAGTAGGAATGGGCGTCGGATATGCATGCTTCGAGCACAATATCACTGATCACGGCAGGATCCTCAATCCTAACTTCCGTGATTACAGATTCCCAACAGCTCTCGATATGCCTAAGATGAGGACTTTCTATGACTTCACACCTGATGAGGAAGGTCCTTTCGGAGCCAAAGAGTGCGGCGAGGGTTCATCAGCACCTGTAGCACCTGCACTCGCTAATGCAATCAACGCAGCAACAGGACTTCACATCACTGACCTGCCGCTTGATCCGGAGCATATCTGGAGAGCACTCAACGGCATGAAGGATGACAGAAACTCAAAATAATAACTGAAACGGAGACAGGGGACGGTTCTGTGTCTCCTGTCTCCCTAACTACCTGACGGAGGAAAATATGGGCCACAGACTCAGAAGAACAGAAGTTGAAAACGGGCACTTTATTCAGGAAAAGGCCTGCGAGAACTACAAGTGCCGGTCCTGCGGCAGAGGCATGATCTCAGTGAATTTTGTAAACGGCCTGTGTATCCAGGTCTTCGTTTCACACAAGATGGAATGTGAACACGCAGAAGGCAACCCGGCTGAGAGAACGATAGATGTCAGCTGCGATACCTGCAGGTATCACAGCAAGGATGACGGATGCATTTATAACGGTGAATATAACAGCAGCATAGCAAGCGTGAGAACAAATGCTGCTTCATTGATATAGATACTGGAGGATCAAAAATGAAAACAGTGATCATAGCTGGCCTTGACAATCTTGCCTTCACAGCAGCGGATCTGCTCGATCCTAAGGAATACAAGCTTATCGGTTTCGGAACACCTATCAGGGCTGCGTGGAACGTATATGACGAAGCCGGTAATATCCTTGATACCATCGATGACATGCCGGTGATGCCTGTTGAGGCTGTGGCGAGTTTTGATCCCGAACTGATAGTGCTTGCCGCGGACAATGATGAAGATGATGAAAAACTGAAATATCAGCTGTTCAGCGCGGACTATCAGGGAGAGGTAGTATCGCTCAGAGAGTTTTACAAAGGATTCTCCCTCAAAACAGCCGCAATTCGCAAACTGGCATGGAGGCTTGACTCACTCGGTGTAGAAGGGGCAGCTGCAGATCTCGGATCCTACAGAGGCGATGTTTCGTGGCAGATGAATGCACTTATGCCGGATCGTAAGCTGTATCTGTTCGATACATTTACAGGATATGATCCGAGAGATATTGCCAGAGAGCAGGAGATGGGCCTTTCAGAAGCCAAGACAGGAGAATATGCAATGTCTCCGCTGGAACTTAAGAGTTTTGAGGACAGGCTGCTCGGAAGAATGCCTTACGAAGAGCAGGTGACTATAGTTAAAGGCTGGTTCCCTGAGACTGCCTTTGATCTGGAGGACACCTTTGCGCTTGTACATATCGATACAGGACTATATCAGCCGACATACACCGGCCTGCAGTATTTCTTCCCGCGAATGGCGAAGGGTGGAGTGATTCTCGTATCGGGATATGAGAACGGGCGAAGCCGTAGCGTAAGACAAGCTGTAGATGATCTTGAAGCAGAGTATGGAGCTTTTCTGATCACACCGCTTTGTGACATCGATGGCACGATAATGATAACAAGACCTTGAGATTCGTCTCGGGTCTTTTTTCTTTCTGAGACAGGAGGCGACCGCATCAGATCCATATCGATCCTGAAAATCTCTGGAGACAGCTCAGAGAACAGGAGACAGCAAATAAGTAAACACTTTGAAAAGACAGAAAAAGGGCGCCGCATGGTGCCCTTTCTGTATGGAGACAGGGGGAAGATTCTGTGTCTCCTTATAGTTCTGAAGGATAAATGGACTTGAGATAGTCCTTGAACTCTTTGATCGCTTCTGTTGATTCCCTGCGACAGGCGACAAGCGTAAAGGATTTGTCCGGCAAAATGAACTGCTTAAGATCGTCGTTACACCAGTCTGCGTTGATCGAGTCTCCGATGAATACTGCATCCATCAGGTTTAGACTGAACCTGAGTGACCTTACAGTCCTGAAAGTTGCGATAACGTTCGGAACGAAGCCTTTATCTGCACAGAAGCCGAACATCCACTCCGAATACGTCGGGTGCATCATGGGATCAAGAGACAGCAGTTCCTGATTTTTGAGGTCATGTATATCTATTGAGTCGCGATTGAATAATGCATTGGTCCGTGGAACATAAACCGCTACATGTGTGTCGACTGTCTTTTCCCACATGAGATCGTGACTGTCAAGATAAGGCACCTCAGTCTCACTGGTGAGTATGACATCCAGCATGCCCGAGTTAAGAAGCTCAGCAGAACGGTGCATATCGTGTTTCTCTGCTGTTATCCTGATTTCAGGGTGCCTGGAGGAGTATTTTTTTATAGCAGAACTGATCATTTTGTCGACTTGATCCGAAGAATCGACAAAGCCAAGAACGATCTGCGATTCCAGTTCCTTCTGATAAGCTCTTGCTCTTGTGATGCTGCTTGTGAATGAAGCGATGAAATGGCGCCATTCCTTGGCGAGCATGCTGGCTGCCGGAGTAGGGACCAGTTCGTGAGGTTTTCGCGTGAATAGCTTGATCCCAAGTTCATCCTCAAGAGAAGCAATGGTCTTGCTTATCATGGAAGGGGTGTAGTTAAGGTAATTAGCAACTTTAGTAAAATTTCTCAGTTCAACAGCCTTGATAAAGATCTGTATCTGCTGCGAAGTTATGTTAGGAATATTATGAGAATCCATCAGCTGCCTCCGTTGGGAATACTGTTCTGCTATTAATAAGTACGGCAACTATCTGCCAGATTATTATAACAGAATTTTACTGAATGATGTGTATAGTAAGTTACTTAACAAAAGTGTTAAGCTTAAGATACAATCTGATCAAATCCATATACGGAGGGAACAAATATGAATCTGGAAGTTATCAAAGGTACTGCTGAAGAGTTCGAGAGCGCGATCGCTTGTCCTGAAGGTGAGCCATCGATGGATGTATATAAAACGTATGTCAAAAATCATCTTGCTGCTGCAGAGGCAGAGGGAAAAGAGCTGATCTGCTTCAGATCATTCCCGCTTGCAGAAAAGGCCTCTGATAATTTCACCTGGGCGAACTGGGTAGAGCAGGCTGTCAAAGAATTCCAGAACGAGCATGAACTGCCGAAGGTCGTCCGTATCGTAGCAGACAGCGACGCTGCAGCAGAGCAGTATAAGGTAGTCTATAATATGTTCTATGCGTTCACCAAGGCTGACAGGCTTCAGGATGACAAATGGGATTAGTGTAGCCTGCGCTACTGTATCAGTGCGTGATGTGTGAATACAATTGAATATATCGAGCAGCATGAGCGTAAGTCCGGATATCCCGGTCTTGCGCTTTTTTGATAGGAGACAGCGAAAGGAGTGATCATGGAAGGACTGATCATTGAAAACGGAGTAGTCAAAGACGGAAAGACCTGTGAAGGTATTGTTACAGTACCTGAAGGAGTAACAGAGATCGCCAGACAGGCATTCTACAAAAACAAAGCACTGACAGGTCTCATCCTGCCGGAAGGTCTTAAGAAGATCGGCGCATACAGCGTTAACGGATGTGTGAATCTCGAGTTTATAGATGTTCCGGACAGCCTGGAAGAACTCGGAGAAGACGCGCTTGTCAGGAAGACCGAGTCAAACGTCACGTTCAAGCATACGATAGATTCAAAAATGTACATGCCTGAGATCCGCTGTACTGAAGGCTCCTATGTCGACAATGCGATTAAAGAGATCCTCTCAAAAGACGGTCTCGCACCGAGCGGATCACACTCAAATGAGCATGTAGTAAAGGTTGTCTACAAGTAATAAACCAAAGACCTACATTCAACACCTATGCCATTGCTTCACATCAGCTGAGATGAGCATAGTGCTATGATAATGTCAAAAAGGGGTCGGAGAACCGCTCCGATCCCCTGATACTATTAACATGCAGAGCGATAACAGAACAACGCATAATCCTCTTGAAACCGAGCCGATCAGCAAATTGCTGGTCAGCTTTTGCATACCTTCACTTGCGAGCAGTCTGGTAACATCTGTCTACAACATAGTCGATCAGCTGTTTGTGGGGAATGTGCTTGGTGTACAAGGGAATGCGGCTACTAATGTCGTATTTCCTGTGATCACACTTGTGACCGCGCTCTCGCTTATGTGCGGAGTCGGGCCATCAGCCGCGATGAATATAAGTCTTGGACGCGGCGACAGAGACGGGGCGGCAAAAGCAGTAGGAGGAGGCTTCGGACTGATGGTTATATGCGGTCTGATCACTATGCTTCCTTTGCTTCTATTTACTGATCCGCTTCTTGATTTGATGGGGTGTACGGAAACAGTCATGCCATATGCTCTTCCATACGCCAGGATAATCTCACTTACATTCGTGTTCTCCATGCTCAGCGCTTCGGGCGTTTTTCTGGTGAGGGCTGACGGAAGTCCGAAATACGCTCTTG
>SVCR01000112.1 GCA_015058265.1 Clostridiales bacterium | reverse complement strand
GAGAGGCGAGATAGTCATCTGTGACAGATTCGTAGATTCTTCTATCGCATATCAGGGCATCGGCCGAGGACTGGGCAGCATGGTCAATGAGGTCAACAGACATGCTACCGGGGGATTGACACCGGACATCACGTTCTGGATGGATATCGATCCGGAAGCAGGAAAAGCCAGGGCTGCCAAGGCAGGAGACCTTGACAGACTTGAGCAGGAGAAGATGGATTTTCACTACAGAGTGTATGAAGGCTACAGATCGATAGCCGAGCAGTTCCCGGAAAGAGTGAAGCGCGTAGACGCGGCACTCTCGGTCGATGAGATAAAGAGCATTATCTACGGACATCTTGAGGAACTGTGTTCTGAACGCGGGATATAGTATGCAGGATATCAACAGACTGATATTGGATATAACCGGCGGGAGCCGGGCGGCACATGCTTTTATAATCGAAGGCAGACAAGGCAGAAACAGGGATTCATTTGTGAGACACCTGATATCCGGTCTTGAATGCGCAGATCCGGATCCCGGTGCAAGGCCTTGCGGATCATGTCCTGCATGCAGGCAGGTGGCAGCCGGAACGAGTCTGGATGTAGTACATATGAATAAAAGTACCGGCAGCTCAGGCGCAGCCAGACCATCGTATAAGGTGAGTGATGCTTCCGAATTCATAGAGAGGCTCAGCATGGGCTCATACGGAAGATACCTTATCGGGGTGATAGATGACGCTGATCAGCTCAGTGAGGTCATTCAGAACAAGCTGCTCAAGACACTGGAGGAACCGGGCGAGGACACGATCATCCTGCTTGCTGCTGCAAACAGGGACAATCTCCTCAACACTGTATTATCGAGATGCAGTATAGTAAGAGTCGACGACCACATCGGCTTCAGCGATGATGAGATCGATGTGCCGCCTGAAGAAGACGAGCAGGTCCGGGATACTGAGAAACTCAAAAGCGTGGCAATGATGCTTGCGGAAAGGCAGTGCAGCTTCCATGAATTTCGCGAACATGCCGACAGATCGGTAAAGAGTCGCGAAGATGCGCTTTGCGTCATCGATCTGTTCGAGGATCAGGTCGTTGCTATGATGTCCGGCAATGCGGCAGGGGATGAGAGATTCCTCAATGCGGGTTCGGCATCAGGACTGGCGATGATGGCTGAGGCAGCTGCGAGAGCACGCATGGATATCAGAAGGGACATGAATCATTCCAAGGCTCTGAAGAGGCTTTATCTGGAACTCAGATAGAAAGCGGTCGAAACAGAGCCTGACAATCACAACATAAAGGGAGGATTTACATATAATGGTAGAGATCGTTGGTGTCGGATTCATGAAATCCGGCAAGATATACTACTTCGATCCTGAGGGCACGGAATACGAGCTCGGTGACATGGTCATCGTTGAGACCGCCAGAGGATTGGAGCTGGGACATATCCTCATAGCCAACAAAGAGGTGGAAGAGGATGAATTAGTTGCGCCTCTCAAGCCGGTGGAGCGCAAGGCGAACGAGGAAGACCTTAAGAAGTACAAGGAAAATCTCGCTAAGAGAGACGGAGCAATGAAGGTCTGTGCCGAGAAGATAGCTAAACACGAACTGGACATGAAGCTCATAGATGTAGAATTCATGATCGACGGTTCCAAGATAGTTTTTTACTTCTCTGCAGATGGAAGAGTAGATTTCAGAGAACTGGCCAAAGACCTTGCGGGACATTTTCACAATCGCATAGAGTTGAGACAGATAGGGGTAAGAGACGAAGCCAAGATGCTCGGCGGGATAGGAATATGCGGAAGACCGCTTTGCTGCAGCAAATGGCTGCATGATTTCCAGCCGGTATCCATCAAGATGGCAAAGCAGCAGAATCTTTCGCTTAATCCGTCCAAGATCTCGGGTACATGCGGAAGACTTATGTGCTGCCTCAACTTCGAGGATAAGACTTATAAAGAGCTGCGCAAGGGAATGCCTAAGGACAACGAGAGGATAGAGACGCCGGAAGGACTTGCCAAGGTGGTCAGTGTTGATTATTTCAACGGCAGGATCAATACGAGAGGGATCGAGATCGATCCTGAAACAGGCGAGGAGATATTCGCGCAAGAGATCAAGTCATTTGCCAGAGACGAGATAAAGCGCAAGAAGCAGAAAGGCAAGAAAGGCGGCAAAGATATCGAAAACGAGATCACTGAGGATGATTTCAGCGATGATGAGGAACTCCGTGAACTCGAGAAGCTGATGAAAGAGTTCTGATATGCATAGAGAAGTCAGAACTGATGATACCGGCTTCGGCGGCATCAAAGTCATACAGGGCAAGGATTTCGGATATGGTGTCGACTCGGTGCTGCTCGCAGCTTTTGCTGCAGGCGAGACGGGATGCCGTGGGATAAGGTCCGGAGCCAAAGTCGCGGATCTCGGCAGCGGGAGCGGTATAATCGCTTTCGTCATATCACACAAGGTCCCGGGAACAGTTATTACCGGGATAGAAAAGAGAACGGCAGCTGTTGAGGATGCTTCAGAGGCGTGTTTGATCAACGGACTGCAGGACAGAGTCAGCTTTGTCTGCTGTGATGTAAATGAAGTCCGGGGCAAACATGATCATGATGCAGTAGTCTGCAATCCGCCGTATTTCAGGAAGAGCAGTTCTGCATCTGATAATGAGAGGTCAGATGACAGATATACGGCAAGGCACGAGACAACAGCAGATATAGGCGGTTTCATAAGAGCTGCGTCATCCATGCTGACAGCCGGAGGCGATCTGTATCTGATCCACAGACCTGACAGGCTTGCAGACATAATCACGGCAATGAGAGAGTACGGGATCGAGCCCAAGGATCTCCAGCCTGTTGTACCTGTCCATGGGGCTGCTGCGAATATGGTCATGATCCATGGAACTGCCGGTGCGGGACCGCAGCTGAAGTTCTTACCGGAAATAGCTGTTCATACTGAGGATGGCGGCTATACAGACACTGTTCTGAGGATCTATGAAAGAAAGCAGTGACCTTGAACAGCAGTCAGCATATTAATATAATTAAGGTAACTGATAATTCCTGAAGACATTTTTTTGCTCAATGATAGAATGAGGAGAAGATTATTATGATAACAGTTAGTGTGAAAGGCGTGCTTATCGGCATTCTTCTGATCGCTCTTATAGTGCTGGTCGTTTTCCTTATAGTGCTGGTTGCTAATGCAACAGATACGATCAAGAAAGCCAATGCTATTATCGACAGCAGCACTTCTGCCGCAGGCAGTGCCAAGGCCAAAGTCGACAATGTTTCCGCTGTCGTAAAGGAGAATACTGACAAGGCCAAAGGTGCCGCAGCTGCCGGTGTCAAGATCGCCGGCGGGATCATAGAGAAGGTTCTAACTAAATAAGGCGGGATAAGGAGAGCAGAAATGACTTTAACAGTTAATCAGATACTTGTGATCTGCCTTATCCTCGTATTGATAGGATTCGTCGTTGTTGTGGCGATCATGGCAGTTCATGCGATCGAATTGATGAAGAAGACCAAGGCCCTGGTAGGAGACGGAAGGACATTGGTGGCTGATTCTAAGAAGAAGATCGATCTTGCGGAAGACAGAATAATCCAGGCCGCGACTTCGGTAATTTCCGATACTACACCTGCGATCAAGGCTCTCAGCTCTGTTGCGGGCGGATTGACGTTATTGAACCTGGTAAAGATAGTTAAACGAGGACTCCTCGGGCAAGGCGGCTTCCTGTCTGCTATAGCAAGCAGGCACGAACGCAAGAAGGCCCGCAAGGAACTCAAAAAGTCCAAGAAAATGGTTAAGAAGGTCAATAAGCAGACCAAGATCGAGACCAAAGCTGTACAGAGAAATAAGAAGGCCCTGAAGAAAGCCAGAAAAGCAGAAGCTAAGGCTGTAAGGGCAGGAAAAAAAGCAGAAGCCAGGGCTGCAAGAGCAGGAAGAAAAGCCGAAGTCAAAGAGGCAAGGAAAGCGAGAAAAGCAGAAGTCAGATCTGCGAGGGAGCAGAGAAAAGCAGAGAAGAAAGCGGCTAAACTCGCGGAATAATCAGCTTATTGATTTGTAAAAACATCAGGCGGCAGGGATGACCGCCTTTCGATCAGGAGATATTGTATATGGCAAAAATACTTGTAAACAGCAGCGGACCTCTTCACGGAGAGGTCATGATCAGCGGTGCGAAGAATTCAGTGCTGCCGCTGCTCGCTGCTACGATACTGACAGATCAGACATGTATCATTGAGGACGTGCCTGATCTTGCTGATGTAAGTGTTATGAAGAAAATGCTCCGTAATTACGGGGCAACGATCGATGATACCGAACCCGGTATCCTCAAGGTCGCAGTAAAAGAGATCCAGTCGTGCGAAGGAGATGCCGATCTCGTTCAGGAGATGAGAGCATCTATATTTACTATGGGTCCGATGCTGGCAAGAGCAGGCAAGGTCATAATGCCGATGCCGGGCGGATGCACTATCGGAAAGAGACCGATAGACCTTCATCTTAAAGGTTTCCGCGCTCTCGGAGCTAAAGTAACGGAGGACATGGTGAATGGAAAGGTGATCGTCGAGACAGGTCCGGAAGGTCTGACCGGCGATGCGATATATCTCGACTTTCCGAGTGTCGGAGCTACTGAGAACATACTCATGGCAGCGACTCTTGCCAAGGGAACAACGATCATAGAAAACGCGGCCAAAGAACCTGAGATAATCGATCTGGCCAATCTTCTGAATAAGATGGGCGCAAGGATCAAGAGCGCAGGCACGGATATGATCAGAATAGAGGGCGTCAGCAAGCTCTCAGGCTGCATACATGCTGTTATTCCGGACAGGATAGAGACCGGAACCTTCATGCTGGCGGCTGCCATCACAAGAGGCGACATCCTTGTCAGGAATGCTCTTCCGGGACATGTCAGACCTGTTATAGCCAAGCTCAAGGAGTGCAACGTAGGAGTTGAGGTCACTGCTGAAGGTATTTATGTCGACGCAAGAGACAGAGACATCATAGCAACAGATATCAAGACCCTGCCTTATCCGGGCTTCCCGACAGATCTCCAGTCCCCGTTCATGGCGTTCCTGACGACAGTAAAAGGGGAGAGCAGAGTAAGGGAAACTGTATTCGAGAACCGTTTCATGCACGTTGTGGAGCTGAACCGCATGGGCGCAGATATTTCGACTGAGAACAGGGAAGCTGTGGTCCCCGGCAGCAAACAGCTCCGCGGAGCCAAGGTCAGAGCAACCGACCTCAGAGCCGGTGCGGCCATGGTACTTGCGGGACTTGTCGCTAAGGGCACTACTGAGGTCAGCGAGATATATCATATCGAAAGAGGATATGAGAATTTCGTGAACAAGTTCAAAGGCCTCGGAGCAGATATAATGAAAATAGAACACGACTGATCAGGAATCGTTTTATCACACGAAAGCTTTTGACAGGAGGCAGTTATGGCGGACATTCAATACCTTAAACTTCTTGCCGAGAAGTACCCTAACCGCAGGGCAGCAAGGACCGAAATAATCAATCTGCGAGCTATACTCGCTCTGCCTAAGGCAACCGAGTTCTTCTTAAGTGATATCCATGGAGAATTTGACGCGTTCCAGTATTTCGTAAGGAGCGGGTCCGGAATGATAAGGATGAGGATCCAGGAATTATTCGGGAACCTCCTCACAGAGAAGGAATGTGATGATCTTGCGGCGCTTATCTATAATCCTGAGGCAGAAATGGCCAGGAGAGAAAAGTCAGAGCCTGATTTCGATGAATGGTGCAAAGTGGCCATCAGAAGACTGGTCGCCGTATGCCGCATAGTCTCCAACAAATATACAAGATCCAAGGTAAAGAAACGTCTTCCTAAGGCATCGTCATATATCATGGACGAGCTGCTCTTTGCGGATGATGTTCCTGACAGACATAAATATTACGATGAGATCATCGACGCTCTTATTGAATACGGAGCTGCACAGGTCTTCATAACTGACCTGACTGAAACTATCAGTAATCTTACCGTAGACAGACTGCACATCATCGGCGATATATTTGACAGAGGAGCTAAGTCCCACGAGATAATGGATTATCTCAGCGCTAACGTCGGTGTGGATATCCAGTGGGGCAATCACGATGTAC
>SVCR01000111.1 GCA_015058265.1 Clostridiales bacterium | reverse complement strand
TCTTCTTCTTTAGAGAACTGGGTGAATACGTGGTTCCAGAATTCCATGTATCTGTCACAGTCACAGCCCGGCTTGCAGTCCGGTTTACCGCATCCCCATTCAGGACCGCGGTCAAAATAGATCTCTGAACACGGGCCGCATGGTCCGAGACCGATCTCCCAGAAATTATCGTCTTTGCCAAGGCGAACGATCCTCTCTTCAGGCATGCCGATCTCTCTCCAGATATCGTGAGCCTGCTCATCGTCTTCATAAATGGTTGCCCAGAGTTTGTCTTCAGGCATCTTCAGCCATTCAGTTACGAACTCCCATCCCCAATTGAGTGATTCCTTCTTGAAATAGTCCCCGAAGCTGAAGTTGCCTAGCATCTCAAAGAAAGTACCATGACGCGCTGTCTTACCAACGTTGTCGATGTCATTGGTCCTGATGCACTTCTGGCATGTTGTCATTCTCTTCGAAGGAGGTGTTTCAACTCCTGCGAAATACGGCTTGAGTGGTGCCATTCCGGAGTTGATGATCATGAGGCTCTTATCGTTGCGAGGGATCAATGAAGCGCTTCCGCCTGCATAATGTCCCTTGCTAACGAAGAAATCTCTGAACATATCCCTTAATTCATTTACCCCGAGTTTTTCCATCAATAGTCTCCTTGTATTTACAAAACTTCATTAATTATATCATCATCAGCATGAGATTGCATTAATTGAATGATGATAAAGAAATAATTATCCTGATCAGTCGACTATTTCTATGGAATCCAGCGAAGCTCTGACATCCATCCTGATCTCTGCAAGGAATTCAGCACGAAGTACTGCCTGTTCTGCTTTCTCCTCATCAGTAAGCCCGATCAACTTAGATAAGTGTGCAAGCTCATTGATCCTGTCTATTTTATGTTTTTCCATGGTTTCCTCTCTTTCTTTGAATAAAGAGATGCTACCACGATGTGATGCGGAATTCAACTCGTATATACCTCATCGTGGATCACTCTGGAAACCTTTTCGGCAACGTAAATAATGAATTCTTTGCTTGACGGTTTCTTCCTGAACAGTCCCATTTTATTGCAGTTAGGATCTTTGATATGATCCTTGTATGCGGAATTTATGGCATTCCTGATACTGTGCTCGATAGCTTCATAGCTGCTCAGTCTGTATTTCCCGGCTATAAAAGGATACACATCATTGATCATCCTGACATCAAAGCTGCCGTAATCCAGGAGGATCTTAACAGCCTCGATGATATATGAATAGCCATTGTTGTTGATATGTATACCAAAATCTTTAAGGCAATCAGTGACCGCTCTCATAAAAGATGAGTAGATCAAGTGTTCTTCGACAGACCAGGATCTTTTATTCTTGTCGTTGAAAAAATATATATTCCCGGATCTCGGATAATAACCTCCGCGCTCTGCTTTGCTGATATTTCTATTCAGCTCCGACAGTTCTTGTACGATCGAGTTCAGCAGACCGGCATCTATCAATTCATAATCCTTATTACTCATAATACCACCTCCACGAATTGTATTATTGACCCGTTAAACAGTGATCGAGTCTTTGATCTTGTCATAAGTTGAATCTCCGATCCCTTTTACAGACTTGATGTCTTCCTTGGTACGGAACCTGTTAGAAGCACGGTATTCAATTATCCTGCCGGCCATAACGTCGCCGATACCATTTAATGTCTTGAGCTCATCGGCAGTTGCTGTGTTGATATTAATCAGTCCTACTTGCGATATACCTCCATTTCCTCCGGTATCAGACGACGTCTGATCTGATCCAGTAATTTCATTTTCTCCATCTGTGTCACTCTCTTCATCATCCTGCTCTATCCTGGCGGGAATTATTATTTTCTGGCCGTCTTCCACATATGCGGCTCTGTTGATTGAATCAGTATCAGCATCACTTGTAAGCCCGCCTGCCATTTCGATCACTTCAAACAGTCTGGTGTCGGAACTCACATTATATACTCCGGGTTTTAACACAGATCCTGATATATCCACGCAGATATTTACTGACGCTGTATCAGTGATCTCCTGCTCAGTATCTTTATCCGCTCCGGAATATCCGCTGATCCTGATCACAACTGCTGTAAGCAGGATCAGGATGATCGAAAGTATCTTAAGCAAAGTCTTTCTGTCGCTGACAATGTCCTCAATATAAGACTTCAGTCTGTAAACAGCATTATTCATAGGTTTTCCCGCCTTTCTCTATGATCATGCTGTAACTATAATATAAGCTTTGGATTGGTCAAAACGCAGGACATTTTACAAAATACGCCCGAATACATGCACACATCAAACGATAATCTGCATTATTTCAACGAAAATACAGAACAAGAAAAAACCCGAGTCCATATTTTGTATGAAATCGGGAATAAAAACATCATTTAGCCGAATAATGCTCGATAATTATTTACAATAGTTGAATTATTTCAACCTATCAGTCCTCAGTGAATTCAAACTCGAATTTCTCGATCCTGACAGTGTCGCCCTCTTTAAGGCCGAGCGACCTTAGTATCTTGATCCCGCCCTGCTTCTCAATATAGTTATAGAGGTAGCGGATCGAGCTGCTGTCATTGAAATTAGTTGAGTTGAATATCTTGGTAAGCTGCTTTCCTTCAAGAACGAACGCTCCGTCCTCATCTCTGTAGCCGCTTATCTTCCTGTAGTCTTCGTCATGCTCATCTGCTTCGAAGTCGAACATTGTGAGTGTCTCACCTTCAGGCTCGACATATGTCTCGATCTGGTGAAGAGCTTCATTGAGGAGCTCCTCTATGCCCTGTCTTGTCGCAGCGCTGATAAGGAATACCTTGCGGCCTTCAGCTTCCATAAAGTCCATAAATGGCTTGATCTGGTCCTCGTCGGTAATGAGGTCAGCTTTATTTGCCGCAACGATCTGAGGCTTGTTCAGCAGCTTTGGATCGAATTGCTCAAGTTCCTTGTTTATCTTGATGTAATCCTCGATAGGATCTCTTCCTTCTGATCCGGATACATCAACTACATGGATCAGGACCTTGGTCCTTTCGATATGCTTGAGGAATTTGAATCCGAGGCCTGCTCCCTGTGAAGCACCTTCGATGATCCCGGCGATATCTGCCATTACAAAGCTGGTGTCATGAAGATATACAACACCGAGATTAGGATCGATAGTCGTGAAATGATATCCGGCAATCTTAGGCTTGGAATTGGTGGAGACGGAGAGCAAAGTTGACTTTCCGACATTAGGGAACCCAAGCAGTCCGGCATCCGCAAGAAGCTTCAGTTCGAGTATTACCTGGCGTTCTTTGGCAAAGCCGCCTGCTTCGGCAAAATTCGGAGCCTGCCTTGTGCTGCTCTTATAATGGACATTGCCCTTTCCGCCTCTGCCGCCCTTGGCAGCAACTACGGTATCGCCGTCTGTGCACAGATCCTTCATCAGGTGTCCGGTCTCTTTATCAATTACAAGAGTTCCGACAGGGACCTTGATATACAGATCTTCACCCTTCCTGCCGAATCTGTTTCTCTTCATTCCGTTCTGGCCGTTTTCAGCCTGATATTTTCTCTTATACTTGAGATCCATCAGGGTCCTGAGATTGCGATCCGCAATGAAGATGATGCTGCCGCCGTCTCCGCCGTCTCCGCCATCAGGACCGCCATCCGGTACGTACGGATCCCGGCGGAAAGTAACAGCGCCGTTTCCGCCCTTTCCTGATCTGATAGTGATTTCCGCTCTGTCTACAAACATGTCTAAACTCCAAAAAAATGAGCCCCTACTGTCGTAGGGGCTGTGTCAGCTGATTAAGCTTCCTGGCTGTAAACGCTTACTTTCTTTCTCTTCTTGTCGTATCTTTCGAACTTAACTGTTCCATCGATCTTTGCAAAAAGAGTATCATCTCCGCCGATACCGACGTTGTTACCAGGGTGAAGCTTAGTGCCTCTCTGTCTCATGATGATGCTGCCTGCGCTTACATATTCACCGGCACCTACTTTAAGTCCAAGTCTCTTGGACTCGGAATCTCTTCCGTTCTTGGAACTTCCTACTCCCTTTTTACTTGACATCGAATGTTACCTCCTGTCTATATGATTAGTTGGCCTCGATAGCTGCAAGGATGTCAGCCTTAGTTGCCTTGGCTGCAACCTCGATGCCCATCTGTTCAGCGATTGCGAGAAGCTCATCCTTCTTCATGGAAGCGTTGGCCTTAGGTGCTTCGCTTGCAGGTGCAGCTTCTTTCTTCTTGTCAGCCTTGAAATCGCCGATGCCTGTTACTTTAACAAGTGTATATGGCTGTCTGTGGCCGTTCTTACGTCTGTAATCCTTCTTAGCCTTGTACTTGTAGATGATGACCTTGTCAGCCTTGCCCTGCTCAAGAACCTCTGCCTGAACTGCACATCCCTCAACAAGAGGTGTTCCTACTGTCAGCTTGTCTCCGCCGAGAGCAACGACTTCGTCAAATACTACTGTTTCTCCTACATTGGCATCAAGCTTCTCAACTCTGAATTCATCACCGATCTGAACTCTGTACTGCTTGCCGCCAGTTCTGATAATTGCATACATGATATTATTTTCCTCCTTAAACCAGACTCGCCGGAACTTAGGTGCAATATGCTTAAAAACCCTTTCCGAGCGGTTAACCGCGTTCAAGTTTAACACAATACTATATGCTCGTCAAGAAGAATTTTGCCCCGAATTTCATTGGATCCGGGGCTTTTTGATCATTATTTATATATATTCGAAAAACCTTCAAATAATCAAGATCATTCTATCACGACTCCGTCTTCATCGACGCGAAGTTCGGACTCAGATGAGCTGTCCGGCTTGAACTGTTCCATAACCTTAGCTCTGATCTCTTCGAGGACAGCCGGGTGTTCTTCAAGATATATCTTGACATTCTCTCTGCCCTGACCGATACGTTCTCCGTTATAGCTGTACCATGATCCGGCCTTGTCAACGATGTTGAGCTCAGTAGCTGTATCCAGGATATCACCTGAAAGTGAGATACCTGTACCGTACATGATATCGAACTCAGACTTCTTGAATGGAGGCGCGACCTTGTTCTTGACGATCTTGACTCGTGTTCTGTTTCCGAGCATCTCCTCGCCCTTCTTGATGGTCTCGATCCTTCTTACATCGAGTCTCATCGAAGCATAGAACTTGAGCGCTCTTCCGCCTGTAGTTGTCTCCGGATTGCCGAACATGATACCTATCTTCTCACGCAGCTGGTTGATGAAAATGACACAGGTGTTGGACTTGTTGACCGCGCCGGCGATCTTCCTGAGTGCCTGCGACATCAGTCTTGCCTGAAGTCCGACATGTGAATCACCCATCTCGCCCTGGATCTCTGCCTTAGGAACGAGTGCAGCTACAGAGTCGATGACTATTATGTCCAGAGCTCCGCTCCTGGCAAGAAGCTCACAGATCTCGAGAGCCTGCTCTCCTGTATCCGGCTGTGAAACAAGCAGCTCATCCACATTGACTCCGAGGTTCTTAGCATAGACCGGATCGAGCGCGTGCTCTGCATCTATGAATGCAGCCTGTCCGCCGTTCTTCTGAGCCTCTGCTATTGCGTGAAGTGTCAGTGTTGTCTTACCTGAAGACTCAGGTCCGTATATCTCGATGATCCTGCCCTTAGGATATCCGCCGACACCTGTAGCCAGATCAAGGCTGATAGAACCAGTCGAAATTACTTCCATATTAGTTACGGGTCCGGCGTCTCCGAGTCTCATGATCGAGCCTTTGCCGTATTGTTTCTGTATCTGTTCGAGGGCCTGATTGAGAGCCTTCTCTCTTGCAGTATTATCGTTATTGATTGCCATATTGCCTCCCCTGATATAGTCAAGAACATTTGTTCTTTAATATAATACAGCTCTTCTTTTGTGATGTCAATATTATAATTCGTTATGATACTTCATGTCGAACGCCGAATAAATGAGATCCGACATTATATACACTTTACGAAAATATTTCTCTGTCCATGAGAAGCAGATAGACAATTCTCATCATTCTCAGCGTGAAATAGTTCCTGTTCCACTTGCGAATGTTCCTTGAAGTCCTGACTTCTACAGACCCTTTTCTCTCTCCGTATGAGTAGCCGATGTAAGCCTCTCCTGCATCATGACCCTCGTCTGCATCAGGTCCTGCGTAGCCTGTAACGGAAACAGCGATATCTTCTCCGGATCTTTTGCG
>SVCR01000110.1 GCA_015058265.1 Clostridiales bacterium | reverse complement strand
ACATCCGTGCAGATGGAAATATGCTCTTGTTGAGCAGCAGAGGCCGGGTGAATACTATCCGATCGAAGAAGACGGACGGGGCAGTTACATCATGAATTCCAGAGACCTCTGCATGATAGACAGGATACCTGATCTCGCTGCAGCCGGCGTCACTTCTTTCAAGATCGAGGGAAGAATGAAGTCCATGTACTATGTGGCAACAGTTGTATCTGCGTACAGAGCTGCTCTTGATGAATATCTTGCAGATCCGGATGGCTATGTATATGATCCTCATCACTTTGATGAGCTGTGCAAAGCAAGCCACAGGGAATTCACTCACGGCTTCTACTACAACAAGCCGACTGATAAGGATCAGAACTATCTTACAAGTGATTATATAAGAGACTATTCATTTGTCGGTCTTGTCGGTGATACCGACCGGTCGACCGGATTAACTTCAGTAGAACAGCGCAACAAGTTCTCGGTCGGAGATGAGATCGAAATCTTCGGTCCGCGCACTCCGTACTATACTGAAACAATTACCGAAATGTACAATGAAGAAGGGGAGCCTGTGACATCAGCGCCTCATCCTCAGCAGAAGCTGAAGATCAGATTCGCCAGAGTTCCGGGCAAGGACTTCATAATGAGAAAGAAGAAATAGGTGACCGATATGCCTGACGACAGTTTGCCGTTATATTTAGTCATTATTCTTATCGCAGCAGTTATGCTGCTCAACGCTCTCGTCGTAGCATCCAAGAGAGCACTCGATTATATCGATCGTAACAACATCAAAGACAGACTCGAGGATGACCCGGACAACAGGAAACTCAAAACCGTAACTGAATTCCTGTCCAAACCATCTAAATATCATTATGCTGATCACGCTGCGAGCGTCTTCAATCTGCTGGTGTCTTTCATACTTTTCAATTCACTTATTGTAAGACAGCTCAGCATCCCGCTTGTGATCGCCTCGAACGTTGGATTTTATATCATATATACCGCTTTGTGCGACATACTGCCTAAGAAACTGGCAGCGCAGGCGAGCGAATCGGTCGGTGTCGGGCTGATCGGCTTCCAGAAAACAGTTTACGGCCTCACATTTCCGATAGTGTGTCTCTGCAAGGGAATAGCTAATATCCTGCTGCAGCTGCTGGGCAAAGACATCGATGTAGATGATTCGTACTTCTCTGAGGAACAGGTCATGTCAATGCTTGACAGAGGACAGGAATCCGGCGAGATCAAAGAAGAAGGCCGCAAGATGATCGACTCCATATTCGAGTTCGATGATCTGCTGGCATATGAGATCATGACACCGAGAACAGATGTCTTCATGATCGATATAGAGGATGACAGGAGCGAATACTTCGATGAGCTGATGGAGCTGACTCATTCCAGGATACCGGTCTATGAAGGCGATCCGGACAATATAGTCGGTATACTCCATATCAAGGATTATCTGTATAACGTAGCGAAAAAAGGCGCTGACAATGTTGATATCCGCGATCTCATCAGGCCGGCATATTTCGTTCCGGAGACCAAGAATATCGATTCGATGTTCAGGGAACTCCAGAAGAACAAACAGCATCTCGGCATCCTGATAGACGAATACGGCGGATTCAGCGGTATCGTTACCGTCGAAGACATAATTGAGCAGATCGTCGGAGATATCGATGACGAATTCGATGAAGAAGACAGGATAATCGAGAAAGTTGACGATAATATTTTCGTCGTTGATGGCAATGTTTACCTTGATGACCTTGATGAGGAGGCAGGCGTTAAGCTCGAATCCGAGACAAGCGAGACTATCGGAGGCTTCATAATCGACCTCATGGGCGAGATCCCTAAAGAAAACGTCAAGTATGAGCCTATCAGCTATGAGAATTATGACTTTACCATTCTTTCCGTCAAGGACAGAAGAATTGAAAAGGTCAGAATAGAGATCAATGACAAGAATGACAAGAAGGAAGAAATCGAGGAAGGATAGTCCTGATGAATGATGATGCCAAGCTTATAGGTCTTATTGAGCATAAAGTCCTTTCATTCAGCGGTGTCAGCAGATTCGCTGATGCGACTCTTACCGAGAACATACAGGCTGTTTTCGGAAGAGAGACCCTCAATCCGGGTATCAGATTGTCCGGCGACGAAGAGGAAGGGCTCTCCATAAACCTTGAAATAATAGTATATTACGGGACAAACATCCCTCAGCTGTGCTATGATATCCAGACCGGTGTCAGGAATGTGATCGAAGAGACTGCCGGTATGGCCGTGCAGGCTGTAAACATCCAGGTTGACGGCATTGACAGAACAGAATAGAAGCGACAGGAGTCTTATTATAATATGAGCAACAATACACAGAAACAAAAGATCCGTGAGATGACGATGCAGCTGATATATCAGATGGACGCGACCGGTGACTTCGATTACAGCAATCTCAGCGTCCTCGATGAGGACAGCAGTGCTATGGACGAGGTCCAGACTGTCAAAGTCCTCGAAGCAATAAGAGATCACATCACCGAGATCGACAGCGTCATCTCAGCTTGTCTAGACAAGTGGACTATCGAGAGGGTATCCAGGACTGATCTGGCTATCCTCAGGAACGCGGTATGCGAGATGATGTATATCGATGATCTTCCTGCCAACATCTCCATAAGTGAGGCAGTAAGGATGTCGCATATCTACGGAGACGAAAAGTCTTATGCATTCGTCAATTCCGTACTCAGCAAGACCAATAGATATCTCAAGGACAGAAAAGCCGATGTCTGATCTGTACCTGGGAATCGACACATCTAATTACAAAACATCCGCGGCTGTAACTGACAGCTGCAACAGGATCATATATGAAAGATCAGAGTATCTTGATGTCCCGGCCGGCAGCAGAGGGCTGAGACAGTCAGATGCTTTCTTCATGCATTCCAACAGACTTCCGTCATTTATTGAGGAAGTCTTTTCAGCTTTGTCTGAAAAAGAAATAGCTGCTGTCGGTGTATCTTCAAGACCGAGGAGGGTCGAAGGCTCTTACATGCCTTGCTTTCTTGCCGGTCTTAACTCAGCGAGGACTATCGGCGCAGCGCTGGGGATCCCTGTGTATCAATTCTCCCATCAGGAAGGACACGCCGCTGCCATAATCGAAGATGAGAGGATCCTGACTGAGAACGACTTCGCACCGTCACTCCTGTTTCATCTCAGCGGAGGTACGACTGAATTTCTGCTGTGCCGTCCGGACAGCATTGGATATGAGACGGAGATCATCGGCGGAACGAGAGATATAAGCTTTGGCCAGCTGATAGACAGGACCGGAGTAGCTATGGGACTTCCGTTTCCTGCAGGCGCCTATCTTGACAAGATCGCTTCGGAATACGAAGGCAGCCTGACTCCTCAGATCCCGAGGATCAAGTTTGATGCCGGTCACTTCAATCTTTCCGGACCGGAAACCGCGATCATGAGAATGATCGAAGACGCGCCTGATGAATTGCAGCATGCTGTTGTAAAGCAAATATTTGACGCTGTAGCGGATCTGCTGTACAAAGCAGCGTCCGAATTGAGCCGGGAACATTCCGCAAGGACGGTATATATGGCGGGCGGAGTAGCTTCAAGCAGCTATATCAGAAATAAAATCGACAAGACTCTCACCGGGTCTTCACATAATGACTTTAAAATCATATTCGGCAGACCTTCTCTTAGCGGAGATAATGCCGCAGGTATCGCGATGCTCGCTCGCAGACTACAGGAGAATCAATGAAACCGGTTACTGTAACACAGGTAAATGAATATATCGCGAGGAAGCTGAGAGACGATTATAATCTACGCGGACTCGCAGTCGAGGGAGAGATATCGGGTCTCAGCCGCAGCGGACCGCATCTGTATCTGACTCTTAAGGACGCAGGCAGCATGCTGAAATGCGCCATCTGGGGTTCTAATCTCAGCAGAATAGATAAGAGTCTCCTTGAGAACGGCAAGAAGATCATAGCTGTCGGGGATATCAGTCCTTATGCTAAGGGCGGCAGCTATTCGTTCAGTATCGTTCACGTAGAAGCGGCCGGAGAAGGCGACCTTATGGCTGAGTTCAACAGGATCAAGAAAAAGCTTGAAGCAGAAGGACTCTTCGATCCTAAGTGGAAGAAGCCTATCCCTGAATTCCCGCTCCGGATCGGAGTCGTGACTTCAGATACAGGCGCCGCGATCGAGGATATCAAGAAGATCATAACCTCCAAGAATGATCTGACTCATATACTGATATTCCCGACACAGGTCCAGGGGATCGGTGCTCCTGACAGCATATGCAGGAATATCGAGCTCGCCAACAGGCTGGCTGCCCAAGGGACCAGGATAGATACACTTATAGTCGGGAGAGGCGGCGGATCTGCCGAGGATCTCGCAGCATTCAACGATGAGAATGTAGCGCGTGCTGTATTCGCTTCTGAGATACCGGTCATCAGTGCTGTCGGTCATGAATCCGACTTCTCGATCTGTGACTTTGTTGCAGACAGGAGGGCAGAGACGCCGACCGCAGCTGCTGATATGGCAGTCATGGATACATTCAAGCTCAGGCAGGATATTGCCGATCTTCGCGGTATCCTGATCGACCATATGAAACACAAGATAGACAGCGAGAGACAGCTTCTCACATCAAGAACAGAGCTTCTTTATTCAAGCATGAAGAACAAGATCCTGGAAGCGAGGAGCACCGTTGACAAAGCGATGATAATGATCCGCGAGAATGACCCTCGCAGTATTTTCTCTAAAGGCTACGCTGCAGTCACCGATCAGGAGGGTAAGATCGTACCTGACGTTGCTTCGGTAGAAACAGGCGCTGAGTACACCGTGATCATGAGAGACGGCAGCTTTACAGCAACAGCCGGAAATATCAGGAGGAACTGAAAAAATGGCAGATAAGACTTTTACTGAAGCCCTTAAGAATTTACAGAATGCCGCTTCGGAGATAGGCAGACAGGCAACGACTCTCGAGGACTCTCTCAAGCTGTTTGAGGAGGGCATGAAAGAGGCAGAATTCTGCCGTGATATTCTGGACAAGGCTGATCAGCATATTGAAATTTATGGGAAAGGTGAAGAGTCAGATGAAGAGCTTTGATGAATACAGATCAATTATCAACGATCATCTTACAGATCTGATACCTGAGACTGATCCATTCGCTGATGTTCTTAAGGAAGCTATGATATACAGTCTGACAGTCGGAGGCAAGAGGCTGAGACCCGTCCTGCTGCTTGCAGCATGTGACGCCTTCGGCGGAGATATTGATCAGGCTCTTCCGTACGCAGTCAGTCTGGAATATATCCACACATATTCTCTTATACATGATGATCTTCCTGCCATGGATAATGATGATCTGAGGCGCGGCAAGCCGACCAACCACAAGGTTTTCGGTGAAGATATGGCGATCCTTGCCGGTGACGGTCTGCTCAACACGGCGGCCGAAGTCATGACAGGTGAAGTCGTTCGCCATTCTGACGATCCTGCTGCTATGATCAGACATGCCAAAGCAGCACATGAGATCATGTCTAGGGCGGGGATCAGAGGAATGATCGGAGGTCAGACTGCTGATGTAAGAGGAGAATATACGGAAGCTACGCCGGAGATGGTAAGATATATCGAAGAGCACAAGACGGGTGATCTCATCACGGCTCCTGTACGTGCCGGACTTCTTCTGGCAGGTGCAGATGAACAAGCTCTCGATGACTTTACCGGATATGCTATGTGCACGGGTATAGCTTTTCAGATACTTGATGATATACTTGATTTCGAGGGGGATGCCGAGCTGATCGGCAAGAATGTGGGTAAGGACAGAGATCTCGGTAAATGCAATTACGTATGCGTACACGGGATGGATGCCGCTCGTGACGAGCTGCACAGGCTTACACAGAAAGCCGTCTCTTACGTATCGGGATATGACGGTTCGGAGTTTTTCGCAGAGCTTGCCGGACAGCTTGAGGTAAGAAACCACTGATGAAATACGATTTAATAAACGATGATCTTATAAATATATGCAAAACATCTTCTTATTCCGATCTTGAAGATCTCTGCGAGGAGATACGTCTCTTTCTAGTGCAGAAAGTCTCCAAGACCGGCGGACATCTCGCGTCCAACCTCGGGATAGTAGAGCTCACTGTTGCTTTGCACAGAGTGTTCGATACACCTCGTGACCGCATCATCTATGATGTCGGCCACCAG
>SVCR01000109.1 GCA_015058265.1 Clostridiales bacterium | reverse complement strand
TAATAAATCCTCCTTTAATTTGTATCTGTTATTAGTTATTCTCTTCTTCCTATTTGCAGTTCCGGCTGATCTGATGATCAGAATCCGAGGTTGTCATTGACGAGTACGATGTGCACTCTTCCCGGATGACGTTCGAATCTGGTGACCAGGAACTGACAGCATATCGTATCAGGGGACTTGCAGTTCATACATGAACCTGTGCTTGAGCACGGCGTGTTGAGTCCGAATCTCTGAGCGTTGATCGGAGCAGCAACATTGCGGGCTCTCTTGATGGCGCCGTCGATATCATCGCAGATCTTGTTCATTCCTACTATGAATACCACCTTCTTAGGTCCCTGAGCGATTGCGGATACTCTGTTCGCATTACCGTCGATGTTGACAAGAATACCATCCTCAGTGACTGCATTGCAGCTGGCGAGGAAAACATCTGCGTCATAAGCAGCAAGCATAGCCGCTCTCGGATCTTCGGCTTTGTCCCTGTCTATATAATCGTAATTGCCCTCCTTAAGAGCATCTACCAGACCGATCTCGTGTACGCTCATGCCTCCGCCCATCGTCACTGTGCTTCCTTCAGGTATCAGGTCGAGAGCAGTCTTCAGCGCCTCTTCTTTATCAGCTGCATAATATCCTGTCATGTTTCTTGATGCCAGCCCTTTGATGACCTTCTGAGCGAGCATTTCGTTTCTCTTTATGATATTTGCGTCCATCATTCCCTCCGTGTATTCACTTGAACCGGCTCAGACCCAACGGGCCGCCCGGTAATTATACCCATCTTCCCGATTCTAACACAAAAATCTTTTGATGAAATAAATTTTTGTCTATTTTCGTGCAACACTTATTGGTCTCTGCGATACTATATATATGAGAGCTCTCATAGTGAGTGAGGTAAGAAAAGTGGAAAACAGATCATTCGAAACAATTGTAAATGAAGCTCGCGGAGGCAGCAAAGAAGCCTTCTGCACCATTTACGGCATGTATAAAGACAAATTATACAGATACGCTTTGTATAGGCTCGGTGATCCGCAGGAAGCCGAGGACGCGGTATCCGATTGTGTTCTCGCCGCTTGGCAGGGTCTCGGTTCGCTCCGCAGCAGCGCCGCTTTCTCATCATGGATATTCAGCATACTCAGAAATTGCTGCGCGTCACGCATCAGAGAAGCAGTCAGGCTGAGGGAGAGCACGGAGCAGATGTACGGCAATGACGCTGTGCACACGACTGATCCGTCTCTTGCGACCGAGTTGACCGAAGCTCTCGGGATACTGGCCGAGGAGGAACGCGAAGTAGTCCTGCTGTCAGTCATCGGCGGTCTGTCGAGCAAGGAGATATCCGGGCTCACAGGTCTGACGCCGGGATCAGTACGATCCAGACTGTCACGGAGCCTTTCCAAAATGAGAGAATTTCTCGGATGACACATTCCGGTCAGTGATCAGCTGTCATCCATATATGTAAACGGAGAGAAAAGAAATGAGCAAAGATTTTGATTATATAAAGGGCAGATTCGACGGTGACAACATCAAAGCACCGGACAGCCTGTCTGAAGACAGAATAATGGAAATGCTTAATGCCGCTGATGAGAAGGCGGAATCCAAAGCCGAAGAATTCGTGCCGGTCACGGCTGCACCTGCCGCGGGCAGATCCCGCGTCAACTGGAAGAAGCTGACTGCGGTTGCAGCATGCGCACTGATTGCTTTGATCGGTTCCGTACCTGTCTACAAAGCAGTTACAGCTCCGCCGGACACAGGACTGGTCAACGGCGAACTGTACACCTTCAACAGCTACTCCGAGATAGAGCGCCTGGTGAAGAGTGTGAACGGCAATCAGGAGCCGAGGCTGTTCAACCTGGGCCGTCAGGATGTCGAGTATGAAGTGTCTGAGGATGCGGACATGGCGTCAGAGGGAAGCGCTATCCCTAATGAGACACCACTCTCAGACGGCGCCGTATCTTCTTCCGCCGGAAAGTCCATGGCCGGAACAACGGGCGCAGCCGCTGAGCATTCAGACACCTACCTCCAGGTAGAAGAAGTAGACGAAGCCGATATCGTCAAGACGGACGGAAAATACATCTATTATGTGAATGCTAACGAAGAGGTCGTCATCCTGAAGGCAAACAAAGGAAAGACCAAGAAGGTAGCTGTCGTAGGTAATACAGATGTAGAGAATTATATCCACGAGATATACCTCAAAGGCGACCGCATGATCACCGTAGGTGTGGTATATGAAGAGGATGAGAGTTCATCTGCTATCGTAGTCTATGACATTTCCGACCGCAGCAAGCCTAGAGTCATCAGCGATTTCCATCAGTCAGGATCGATAGTTTCCAGCAGGATGGTCGGCAACTGTGTATATCTTCTTACCAGCGACTATGTTTTCAACGGCGGCAGGATGATACCTAAATGCACCATTGACGGCAAATACACCAATATACCTGTGTCAGATATCTGCTGCGTCCCGCAGCCGGCACAGTCAACATACGCGATCATCAGTTCATTCGATACATCGACCGGCGAGAAAGGCGATGTCAAGACCAAAGCCATCTTCGGCGCTGCCGATGAGATCTACTGCAATAATGAGCACCTCTATGTCGCGGCAACTGAATGGAATCAGAAATACGAAGCGCCTTACACAAGGATAGTAAAAGCTTCGATCGACGGAACAGATATCAAGCTGAAGGCTACAACTACTGTAAGAGGATACATCGATGACCAGTTCTCGATGGATGAGAAAGATGGTTATTTCCGCATCGCTACTACTTCGCAGCGCGACGGAATGGACGTCAACAACCTCTTTGTGCTCGACAGCAGCCTCAAGGAAACAGGCAAAGTCACAGGCTTTGCCCGCAACGAGAGCATCCGCTCGGTCCGCTACTTCGGTGACAAAGCATATGTCATCACGTACAAAGAGATCGATCCGCTGTTCGTAATAGACCTCAGCGATCCGGCCTCACCGCGCATCGAGGGCGAAGTCAAGATCGACGGCTTCTCGACCCTTCTGGTACCTGTCGGTGAAGGAAGGCTTCTGGGAATCGGCCACGCGACCGGAGACAATGGTTACGGCGGTGAATATGATTCAGGTCTCAAGCTGGCCCTGTTCGATATCAGCGATCCGTCAGAACCTAAAGTGCTGGACAGCAAGGAATTCGAGGACATGAACAGCCCGGCTCAGGACACTCACAAAGCCCTGACCGTCAATACCAAAGAAGGCTGGTATGCTATTCCTTACGAGAAATGGAACTACATCGCAGATGATGCAGATGACATCATCGATTTCGAAGAAGAAGAAGAGACAACACCTGATGAAGATGTCATCAGCGAGGATATTGAAGATATCGATCTCGAAGGACCGGGCACCGGCATTGAGGAGGACGAATATAACTGCGGAGTTCTGGTATTCGGAGCTGATGATAAGCTTAACATCATGGATCAGCACGATCTCAGCAGCAGCTACCTCTACAGGAGCGTATATATAGGTGATTACATCTATGCGCTCGACGGAGACGGGCAGACATACAGCTTCAAATTCAAGAAGTAACGCCGGCAAGCCAACGGACACTAATTACTATTGTGTAAGGCTGCATCTGCGATAGTCGTACGGCTCTCGCCTCGTGCCGGCGACGCAGCGGTTCTAAGCTCTGGCTTCGATTTCATCTCGCCAATCGCTAAGTACCGGCTGCCGGCAAGCCAACTTTCGCAGACGCAGCCTTCCCAACCGAGAACATATCAATACGGCTCTCGCAGACGCAGCCTTCACCACAGATGATAAAACTGACCTGAGTATACATTTTCACTTGTGTATGCTCAGGTCTTGTTTGTTACGTAGATTGCTATTTGCTCTTTTTCTCGAAGATTGGCTTTATTCTGCCATTCTTCCTTACTAGATATGCCGCGTAGTTCTTCTTCTTCCTCTCGGACCAGAGATCTTCTGCATGGATCTTGGCGCCTTTCTTCCCGCTCAGCAGGATCTCCTTCTCCTCTTCAGTAAACACATGGCCGCCCCACTCTGCAGGGAATTCGGGCTCATTCATCTTGAAGCCCCAGAAGGTGTGTCCTTTGAAGGTCTGCTTCTGCAGAGTCCCCTGTACAGTCATCTTCCTGCCTCTTCTGGTCTTGATGTCGAAGGATATCTCTCCTCCGGCCAGAAGGGCCGCCGTCTCTTCTTCTGTGAATTCGTGTCCGCCCCATTCGCGGCTGAAGGATATCTCCTCTCCGGTCGGTTCGTATATCTGACTGTTCAGTTTCTCCTTCTTCCTGTAGCCTGACGGCACGCGGGATTCGAAGGAATCTCCGGCTGTCTCTCTGTCCTCGCTGATCACTCTCGATATCTCATCACGGTTGGCTTTGAGGACCTCCATCACTCCGGATTCCCCTTTTCCGACGGCTTTGAGGCGCCTGCCCATGTCAGCTGTCATCTGCGCTGAAAAGTCTATACCCAGATTCCCGCAGCTCTCGACGAGAAAACGTCCTCTCGGTTCTATATGGTATGTTTTGCCCTTCAGGCTGATATAGCCTTTATCTGTTGCTTTCTTGATAATAGAGGCGCGAGTGGCGACTGTGCCTATCTCCAGTCCGGCAAGGATGTTGCGGTAATCTTCCTCGTCAGTGGAGTCCTCCTTTCTGAACGGATTCTCCATCCACTTTCCCAGGCTGCTGACTGTGTAATGAGCCGGCGGCTTTGTCTCCGCCTTGACAGCCTTGAAGTCCGTCTCGACCTTGTCGCCTTTTCTGACAGGCGGCAGGACTCTCATCTCGTCACCGTCCTCTTCATTGCCGTCTTCTCCGCGGTCCTTGCTCTTCTTGCGATTCGATGGCGGCTCGAATCTCTGCCACCCCTGCTTGACCGGCACCTCACCTGACACCTTGAATCTCTCCAGAGGATTATCTATGGTGACCGTGGTCTTGCTGTAAACACAAGGTTCACTGCAGAATACAGCCTTGAATCTGTTCAAAATGACGTTATAGCACTTCTGCTCATCATCGCTGAGACCGGACGGCTTCTTGCCTGTCACCGTGATGGCGCTGTGGCCGTCGATCTTGCTGTCATCGAATATCTGTCTGCTGTCCCGGAATGAAAGCAGGCCCTCATCATTGATCATATTGATGACCTTGCGGATGCTGCCCTTCTCTTCTTCCGCTATATACTCCGTATTGGTCCTCGGGTAGGAGATCAGCCCCTTCTCATACAGCTTCTGAGCTGCGCTGAGCGTTCTGTCAGGCTTGAAGCTGTGCCGCCCTGACATTGCCGACTGAAGGGATGTCTGCGAGAACAGCTTTGGCGGTTTCTTCACCACATCCTTGCTCACGATATCCGTCACAACCGAATCTCCGCTCTGCAGGCGCCTCGCGTAGTCCTCCGCTCCGGCGGCATCCTTCCCATCGAACCTCTTCGCCGATACCAGGCGGAACCCGTCCTTGATATCGGATATCACTTTGTAATAATCCTGAGGGACGAATTCTTCTATCGCTTTGTCCCTGTTATATATCTCAGTGCAGATCGCTCCGATGACTCTTCCGACGTTGAGCGCCGGTCTCGCACCGGTCTTGACAGTCGCGTACTGCGACAGATTGATGCCGAAATCCCAGTCAAAGCACATGCGGGTCATGCCTTCGTTGAACAGGTCTCTGTAGTGAGA
Organism: Clostridiales bacterium; assembly: GCA_015058265.1. Next base: position 543 of record SVCR01000109.1, on the reverse strand, counting down.
GTTGTCCTCTGCTGTTCTGAGCGCCTCAAGTATAGCGTCATCTGTAAGAGCTTTGAGCTGAGGCCGGCTGACAGGCATGTCATTGCCCAGCTGCCTCAGGACCAGATCAACAAGTATCTGGCCTTCCCTGTCCGGATCGCCGCAGTGGATAACGCCGTCAACATCATCCCTGCGTAGGAGCTTGCCGATAGTCTTATAGCGTTTAGCGGAGCTCTCCTTGATCTTGTATTCGTATTTATCCGGGAAGAAAGGCAGATCCGCCGTATTCCAGCTTCTCTTGACTCTGCCCTCATACTCTTCGGGATACTTCAGTTCGAGAAGATGTCCGAACTGAGCGGTAGCAACATATGAGCTGCTCTCGTAGTACTCTTTATCTCCCGACGCGGCAAATCTCTCCCCGGACTTGGCCAGGGCATGCATCACCGCTCTCATAAGGCTTGGTTTTTCTGCTATGATCAGTTTCTTCAATCCTACCTCCGCATACCGAAGAATAATGTCGCCGCAAGTACCGGTTCTCTGTAACAGTACCAGCTGCCTCACGTA
>SVCR01000108.1 GCA_015058265.1 Clostridiales bacterium | reverse complement strand
CACTTGAATCCTCTGTGCGGAAGATCTTCAAGATCGCCATGCCCTGCAGAAGGCGCATGTGTCAGCAATATGAGCTTTGTGCTCCGGCTATGTCCCATCATGCTGATCCGGATCTTCCTTCTCAAGCGGCGGACTCTCCTGCTCATCTCTCTCTCGGTATACATATTGTCTCCCGGCCGGTATCTCATAGATCCTCCCAGCCCGGCTATTATGAGTCTCTCTCCGGGATCATCTGTTTCAAAGCTGGCCGGGATCTTCTCTCTTCCGGCCTTCACATATGAACGTCCGCTCTTCGGATCAGAATACAGAACGGCTATACTTCCGTCTATGTCCACACATCCGAGAGGCGGTCTGTTTTCATATAAGTCGTCGTGATTTCCTCTTACGTAGAGCAAAGGAACATTGCTCACTGTCACCAGAAATTCAAGATACTCAGGATGCAGATCTCCGGCTGACAGTATCAGATCGACACCCTCGAGCATACTCGCTCCGAGAGGCCAGCTTTCCCATAATTCACGCTGTGGCTGGTCCGAGATGAGAAGGATCTTCATTGTTTTACTTAACTCCGCTTACGCTGACAGTTTCCTTGGCATAATCAGTAAAAGCATCATAATCAGGGATCTCACCTATTATGTTCTCGTTGAGCCAATCCATAGATATAACTTCCATACTTGAAAGAGGCTCGTCGCCAACTGCCCTGATCAGGCCGTTCTGACTCCTCAGTTCTCCTCCGAACGGCTCAGCATTACCGCTGATTATATCGTTTCTCATTATCTCTATGAGCTTCCTTGTATATTGCGGAAGATCGTCACTTAACTTGATATCCACTACTCCGGATATCATCCCCCACCAGTAATTAGTCGCCTTATCCCTCTTATCTACAAGCCTGGTAAAGTATTTACCATCTAATATGGTTTTCAGAATAATGCCGTACAGCTTTCCCCACTTCCATATTGGCGCAGCCAGATGTCTGATGCTTCCGTCCTCGCAGATCTTGAAGACTCCATACATCTCGCTCCCGTCGACCGGGTGAGTGGAGTCGACTGCAGATATCACATTTATGCCGTTGTCCCTCATCGTTCTGAGCCAGTCCGCATCCTGCTTTGTAGACCACTCAAGATATATCTTTGCCTCAGGATCTATCATCGCTGCTCCGATAGCAAAGGCGTTGATACTTGCGATAGTCCCGTATATCGGATAATCTGAGCAGTAACCGATCTTATGGTTGTCAGCATTGATCGCAGCGACCATTCCCGCGAGGAACTTTGCCTCGTAGAGCTTGGCATAATAAGTCCTTACTGCCTGATTAGCCAGATTGATGGAACAGTTGAGGAAAATGATGTCCTTATACATTATGGCGGCTCTCAGAGCATCCGTCATCTGCTTGACCGAAGTAGTGAAAACGACATCCGCTCCCCAGTTTGCAGCTGCGTGTGCAGCGTCTTCAAAACTGCCGTAGAATGGTCCCTGCGCATTGACGCCCTGCGGACAAGCTCCGGTCACGAAAGCGCGAGTTGCCACGATCCCGCCGTACGCGTTTTCCACTTTCTGCCTTCCGGTATCATGGTTCCACACCCAGTTGGAGCACTCCGGTGCTTTATCATAAATGAAAGCTGCTTTGAGAGGATGTTTAGTGCTGTAGATCCCCTGGGTGATCAGTTTACCGATCTTTCCTCCCGTATTCTCTATCAGATTCCCGCCTTTGAGCGCCTCTTCGGAGGATTCGACCAAAGCGACCTTCTCGCTGTTGCCTGCCGTCAGGAGCTCATTGCGTATCCGCAGTATCTTATTCCTGATTTCCTTAGGATCAGTGATCTCCAGGATATCACCGCCGTAGATCCTCATGAAGACCAGGAAGGCATCTCCCATCTCCAGCTCAGGCATACGATCACCGAGCCCCTTCATGGTCTCAGTGAATTTCCAGAAAGCTGTCCGCAGAGCTTTTACCTTCTTTTCAGGCCACGCTTCGACCAGATCCTGCCCTGCCAGCGCAGCTATCTCTCCATAAGCCCCCGGCTCAGTGCAAACTATGTCATATAACGGAGCAACTTTATAGAATTCCAGAAATTCAGCATATTCCGGATGCTCCTCCATTACCTGCCTGCTTGGATAAAGCCTTATGACTTCGGCGGAAATACTAGGCATATCAAGGAATCTGCTCACCGATACCCTCTTGTTTCCCTCGAGCACATAGAACCTGTGCAGATACTCATATGCTTTGATCGGTGAATTGAATCCCTCTGAGAGCTGAGCATTATACAGATTGCTCCACTTCATCGCGAACTCTGTATCCGGTTCAAGCAGCGGCATGAAATTTGCAGCGAAAGAATTCTGTCTTGCTCTGGTCCTTGTGCCCTCGATGAGGTCAACAGGTATCTCCAGGATTCCGAGATTCATATTAGCAAGAGTCTCATTCCCCGCAGCTATATCATCAAGCGCAGTCAGGAACGGATATTGTCCCTGTTTTACTCTTATCTTATATTCGTGCTGACCCGCTTTGCGAGCCTTGATATATTCATCTATCACTATTTGTTTTCCCCTTCTGTGTTGATTATTTCTGTATATATTTTTCTCAGTTTCTTCCTGTTTGCATAGTTAAGGCCGTATGCCTTCTTGAGGAAACGGTTGAGAGAACCGTATTTCTTCTTCGCCTTCGAAACAGCATATCTGAGATCCTTCTCGCTGACTCCTATATTACTGTTCTGATACTGTTTCTTTCCGTATTTCTTCAGATATGTGTTCGTAAGCGAGAATTCCTTGTATGCAGTCTCTTCATCCACGCCCAAAGCGACAAGGGTCATGAATGCAGCGACACCCGTGCGGTCTTTCCCGTAGATACAGTGGAACAAAACTCCTTTTCCCTTTTCATTGTTGAGCAGGACCTTGAAGAATTTGCGATATCTCTTCTTCGAATAGCTGCTCATCACAAGATCATATGTATATGAACGACTCACCCTGTCAAAGTCAGGTATTGCCGCCTTTCGCAGCTTGCGGTCGCTTTTCTTCTTAAGTCTGTTGTATCTTGATCTCGCCGCGGAGGCATTCCCGCTGTACGAAGGCCTGACAGGTATGCTCTTGTTCATGGCTTTTCCTATCTTCCTGTCCGGACAGTTATTATGATCTCCCGGATAGCGAAGGTCAACGATTTTTTTAAGCTTATATTTTTTCTTAAGTCTCTTGATGTCCGCGGAAGATGCATACGCAAGCTCACCGCTCCTGATCAGGATACCCTTTTTCACTATCCTCTTCCCTTTAGCAGTCTTATATCCGCCGAGATCTCTGGCGTTAAGAATGCGGTCGAATTTGATCTCGTGATCCTTGAGCCTGACCTTGTTCTTAGCAGAAGACTTGCCCATGACCGGTGCCGGTATCAGCAATGCCATCATGATGATCATCAGGATCGCTTTTCTTATGCAGTCTTTTCTTATCCTCATATCACGTTCTCCTCAGATCATCCGGGGTGGCGGGTGCAGGCTGATCCTGCTGCCGCTAACTGACTTCGGTTCATTATACAGTTTTTTTGCAAGGGATCATACCCTAACTTTTCCGACAACACAAAAGGCGCCGTTACCTGATCAGGTTAGGCGCCTTTCGATTTAATTGCATTAATCGATCGTGTTGATCTGCAGTCTTGCTGCTATGCTTCTTTAGCAGCCTTCTCTGCTGCCTTCTTAGCCTTGAGCTCTTCGATCTGCTCCGGTGTCAGTTTAGGAGCAGCATTCTCTTTAGCCTTTGCCGCCTTAGCAGCGATAGCCTTCTCAACGACTTCCTTCTTAGGAAGCTTCTTGAAGCTGTTGAGTGCTCCGGTCGGGCATACTGCTGCGCACATTCCGCAGGACTTGCACTTATCATAGTCGATCCTTGCGAGGTTATCCTCTACAGTGATAGCGCCGAAGTTGCAAGCCTTAGTGCACTTCATGCATCCGATGCAGGCATTATCACAATTCTTGCGGGCAACAGCACCTTTGTCTGTGGATGAACACAGAACATGTACCTGGCTCTTCTTAGGAACGAGCTTAACGACCTTCTGCGGGCAAGTGCCAACGCACGCGCCGCAGGCAACGCAGTTCTCTCTGTTGACTCTGGCAACGCCGTCAACGATACCGATAGCATCGAACTGACAAGCATTTACACAGTCTCCGAGACCGATACAACCATACATGCAGGCATTAGGTGAAGAGAACCAGCCTTTAGCGCCCTTGCAGGAATCCATTCCCTGCCACTCAAGAACAGTTCTTCTTGCTCCGCATGTGCCGTTGCACATTACCTGTGCTACCTGAGGTTCGGTTGCGCCTGCAGATCTTCCGAGGATCTCAGCGATCTGAGCAGCAACTGCAGCTCCGCCAGGTGAACACTTAGTGCAAGGAAGAGCCTCATCTGCTACGAGGTTGGATGCATAGTCGTCGCAGCCGGCGAATCCGCATCCGCCGCAGTTAGCGCCCGGAAGGACTTCTCTTACCTTAGTAACTCTTTCATCAACTGCTACATGGAACACCTTGGAAGCGAATACCAGGAGTCCTGCGCAGACTAAACCGATAACTGCTACTAACAGTACAGGTGTCATAACATTACTCATTACTACACCTCCTTACTGGAACATTCCGGTGAAGCCCATGAATGAAAGAGCCATGATGGAAGCACTTACAAGGATGATGCCTACGCCCTTGAACGGAGTAGGAACGCCCTCTGTGTTGTAGAGCTTTTCCTCACGGATACCTGCGAAGAGGATCATAGCTACCATGTAGCCGACACCAGCTCCGAAGGAGTAAACCATGGACTGCGCGAATGTATAGCCATAACTGATTGCGTTGATCGTAGCACCGAGAATAGCGCAGTTTGTTGTGATCAGCGGGAGGAAGATACCCAAAGCCTTCTGAAGAGCAGGCAGGTACTTCTTCATGAACATCTCTACAAACTGTACAAGTGCCGCGATTACGAGAATGAATACTACGGTCTGCAGATATCCGATCTCGAATTTATTGAGGAGCTGCATTACAGGCCATGTAACAGCCTCGGCAATAACCATTACGAATACTACCGCGCCGCCCATACCTACTGCTGAGCTCATCTTGTTGGATACGCCAAGGAACGAACAGATTCCGAGGAACTGCGACAGTACGAAGTTATTAACGAGCACTATCGCCATAAAGATTACTATCAAGTTTACCATTATGCCTGTGCTCCTTTCTGTGCAACTGCTCCTGCCTGAGCGGCAGCAACTTCCTCGTTAGCCTCAGCTGTATTGCAGGAATTGTACATCGGGCAAAGTCCGCAGCTGAAACTCTTAGCCTTGAGTGCTTTACCCTTGGTTGCAGCCTGGATGACAGCGATCAGCACACCGAATACGAAGAATCCGCCAGGAGGCAGGTTGAAGAATCCGATGGAGAAGTTCGGAATGATGGTCATGCCGAGGAGGCAGCCTGTTCCGAGCAGCTCCCTGATTGCTCCCATGCAAGCGAGTGCAAGAGTAAATCCGAGTCCCATTCCGATTCCGTCAAGAGCAGAGTCGATGACTGTGTTCTTGTTAGCAAAAGCCTCAGCTCTTCCGAGGATGATGCAGTTTACTACGATCAGAGGAATGAATACTCCGAGTGCCTTGTTGATTTCCGGAGCGTAAGCCTGGAGCACGAACTGTACCAGAGTTACGAAGCCGGCGATAACTACGATGTAGCAAGGGATCCTGACTTTATCAGGAATTACCTTACGCAGCATCGAGATTACGATATTGGAACAGATCAGTACTGCAGTAGCTGAGAGTCCCATTCCGAGCGCATTGATCAGTGATGAAGATGTAGCAAGGAACGGGCATGTTCCGAGGAGAAGTACCAGTGTAGGGTTCTCCTTGATGATTCCGTTAGTCAGAATCGCGAGTTTGCTTTTCTTTTCCATTACTTTACACCTCCCATAGCCTTGTACTGTTCAAGTGCGCAGTAAACAGCTTTGTGGACAGCACCGGAGGATACAGATGCACCTGTTACCTCGACGATGTCGTCAGCGTGTGCCTTGATGGTATCACTTCCGAGCTCTGTGTGGCCCTTGTACTGGTCAAGATGACCTGCGTCCTGGGCTTTGGTACCTACACCCGGTGTATCCGCATGCTCAGTTACCTTGACGCCTGTGATTGCTCCGTCTTTGTCGATACCTACCATAGCTGTCAGGAGACCGCCGTAGGAGTTGGCCTTAACAGTAACAACCATGCCTGCGCCGTTGTCAGCTGTGAAAGC
>SVCR01000107.1:4503-6257 GCA_015058265.1 Clostridiales bacterium | reverse complement strand
CATGGACAGTCGTTATGAAGAATAAGCATTCTGACCACGGACCTAAGGGCGGAGTAGTCAATAAGTACGAACACGGCAAAGATCCTGCACAGCAGGGGATCTGATCAGATAAACGCAAACGTGTATAACGATTCTGATAACGAATACGAAAGATAAACATGAAAGCCCTGCTCGTCAGGGAAAATGATCTAACAAACACGAAAGCCCTGCTCGTCAGGGAATATGATCTAACAAACAGGAACACTGAAAAGTACCTGCTCAGCAGGGAAACTAATCGATCAAAAGGCAGGAGGTTGATATTGATATGAGTAACAGGAAATTGCTGATCCTGGCATTATCCCTCATACTATGCCTGACCGTCGGACTCACTTCCGCATATTTTACGGACTATGAAGACGCGAAGGGCGGCGCTATCCTGCGCTTGAGCGGCCATACCGAGACCGAAGAGCATTTTGACGGCAATGACAAAGTAGTTGCTATCAAGAATACCGGCGAGGTAGACATGATCGTTCGAGTGCTGGCGTTCGGAGAGAATCTCCAACTCAATTCTGAGGATAATAGTGATTGGCAAGTAGGAGAAGACGGTGCTGTTTACTACACCAAGGTCCTGCCTGCCGGTCAGACGACCAGCGAGATGAAGATCAAAGTCGAAGGGCGCGTCGATCCGGATGATCCTATAGACTTTGACATCGTCGTAGTACATGAAGCCAGCAGAGCCGTTTACGAACAGGATGACAAGGGCAACAATGTCGTAGTCATACCTGATGACTGGACCGGCTGCAACGGTATATCTGAAGCTTAGGAGGTGGAGACATGAAGAAGATACGCAGAATGTCCAAACGAACCACCGCCATAATAGTTGCCGCAGTACTTCTGCTGATGGCAGGCTCAGCTACCGGAGCAAGGGCTGCACTTAATATCATAAGTGATTATGCCGAGGCGGACTTCTACCTGAATCACCTTCAGGTCCATCTCGTTGAGAACGGCAAGGATGTTTGTGGAGGTGCTAACGACCTCAGCGGTGAGGACAAGATCACAGGCAGACTTGCTACTTCGCTCGGGTATGAAAACGACGAGAGCGTAGAAGGACTCGGAACTGTAGATCCGGGCAAAGTCTACAAAGAAGAGATAGCTGCAGAGAATGGCCAGGATATCGATCAGTTCGTAAGAATGACCGTCAGGAAATACTGGGTAGAGACCGAGAAGACCGAAGACGGCAAGTACGAACTCAAGAAGGACAGAAACGGTAACCCGGTCAAGACTACTGCTCTGAAGCCTTCGCTGATCCATCTCATGTATGGCGGCAAGGAAGGCTACAACACCGGTTCCTGGACTGAGAACGAGTCCGAGAGAACAACAGAGAGCAGTACATATTATTACAATACTGAACTCGGCCCGAATGATACATCCGACCTCCTGTTCGATCAGATCATGATCGACAATTCGGTCGCAGAACTCGGCAAGAAAACCGAGACCAAAGAAGGCAACAAGACTATATTCAACTATGAGTATAAGTACGACGGATATGTCTTCTTCATAGAGGCAGACGTTCAGGCTATCCAGACACACAACATCAATGATGCTATCCACAGTCAGTGGGGTGTATATGATGTCAGTGGTACTTACACCGATGGCAGCGGCGGCTCGCTGTCAGTGAATTAGGGAGGTGACGGATATGAAGACCAGGAAGACATCCATCATCTTCGCATTGATAATGTCATTGCTGATCGTTATCAGCATGTCATCAGGAGTAT
>SVCR01000107.1:0-4493 GCA_015058265.1 Clostridiales bacterium | reverse complement strand
AAGACGGCAGCGGCTCATTTGACGGAAAGAAGATCACTTCGGATTTCAAGACAGGTGAGATAGCTAAAGCCATCGATAACCTCCAGCCGGGCGATGATTTTACATTCACAGTAACATATACCAACAAGTACAAAGAAGATACTGACTGGTATATGGAGAATGAGGTCCTCAAAACACTGGAGAAGACCGCAGAAGCACGTAAGAACAGAAACGTAACTGGTAACAGCGACGCTGAGAACGGCGGTTACACTTACGAACTCTGGCATTACGACAAGAACGGTAAACGCGACAAGAACGCTTTGTTCAGCAGCGAGAAGGTCGGCGGTGAAGCAAAGCCGGCCAAGATGGAAGGTCTTGAACAGGCCACCAACGCTCTGGATGACTGGTTCTATATCGACACACTCGGAAAGGGTGAAACGGCCAAAGTCGTTCTCAAGGTAGCCTTCGAAGGCGAGACTGAAGTAAATGACTACATGGATACCGAGGGTGCTGTGAATCTGAGATTCGCGGTCGAGATCCATGAACCTAATACCCCTCCTAACAGAACAGTCAAGACTGGTGACCAGTCCGATATGCTCAGATGGGCTGTGATAGCTATAGTCGCTGCTCTGTTGCTCCTCATAGTTGCATTCTTCAGCTATAAGAGAGACAAGAAGGACAGGAAAGGAGGCAGGGCATGATGAGATCTTTAAGAAGATTATTTGCGCTTCTCCTGTGTCTGGCGGTGTTCGCCGGATATGTACCGCTCGTATCGCAGGTCTATGCGACTGATGGCGGTGATGACGACTACACTTTCACCGTGACTATCTATTCCGGCAAGGAAGGAACATTCGGCGGCAGCCGTAAGGTCGTCAGAAGCGGACTGAAGTACGATGAGCAGATCACGGTCAGCCTCAGCGATCTCGGTCTCGAGGTCAAGAACCCTGATAAGTATTATCCACGCGGGCTCAAGATCGCAGGTCATGATAACGACGAGATCAGCAGATACGATTACAATTCCTACACCTTCAGGGTCAGGCAGGACGAATCGTTCTCAGTGGCTTACGGAATGAAGGGCGGAATGGTCAAGTACACAGTCAACTACGTCGATGAAGACGGAGACGATCTGCTTGATTCAGAGACATATTACGGCATGGTCGGAGATTATCCGGTAGTTTCTTATAAGTATGTTGAGGGATATACTCCTAACGCATACAACCTGGGCAAGACACTGTCGAGTGATGAGAGTAAGAACGTGTTCACTTTCACATATACTGAAGGTGAAGACCAGAATCAGAACCCGAACAACCCGAATAATCCTAACAACCCTGGTGGCAATAATCCGGGAGCTAATCCGGCGAATGCTAATAATCCGGGAGCTAACGCTAATGCAAATGCCAACCCTGGAGCAAATCCGGGTAACGGTCCGGGAGAGGTCGTCAACTTAGATGACGGTCCTGCACCGTTGGTAGAGCCGGACAAGAATGAGCCTGACGAAATGCAGAAGCAATTCCATTGGGGACTCATTCTCGGAGGCGCAGGCCTGGTAGTCCTGCTGGCTGTACTCGCATTCCTCATTGCAAAGCGCAGAAATGAGGAAGCGGATGAGCTGGCTGAAGCAGCAGGAATAGCTGATAGCGAAGAGTATCAGAAACTCAAAGACAGCGTAGATAAAAACAGCGTAGATTCAGACAAATAACCGATGCTAAGATCTGATCTCGGACCATGATTACGATCAGATTTACAATCAAATCTACAATCAAGAACTCCGGATCGCTGATCACAGCGGTCCGGAGTTTTTATGTACAATGAAGTACAAATTGATATATAATGACCGTAGTATGTGGATCAACATACTTAATTCAAATTGCTCTTGGCGATAACCGGCGGCGCGACCGCCGCGATAGTCTTAGTGGAGTATTAGGGAAATGGCTCGTAAATCCGGAAGGGGCTCTTTGTTAAAGATCGTTACAGCGTTGATCGTCATTGCGGCGATCGGTTTTGCTGCTTTCCGCTTTGTCAGTATCAGACAGGGAGGCCAGCAGGCTGACGAGGTCCTGGACAGGATGAAGCAGCTGATCCCGGGGCTGGGCGTAGATACAGGGGTATCCACAGGAAGCGGCAAGGAACAGCTGTCTGTGATAACTATACAAGGGATAGATATCGTCGGATGTGTAGAGATACCTGCTCTGGACATCATGGTCCCGGTCACTGCCGAGGGAAATGAACAGACAGGCTTTGTCACATACGTCAGCGGATCTCCTGTCTCAGGCGAACTGAGGCTTAAGGGCAGTAGGGAGGACATATTCAATTCACTGGCTTCAGCAAAGCCGGGCGATAATGTCGCATTCACAGATGTAGAGGGAGTGAGATACAATTACCGCGTTACGACGCAGTATCATCTCAAGAGCTGGGACGAGTCCGACGATGACTTGATGCTGTGCTATCCGACGGACTCCAAGACGGACTTTGTGGTCGGATGCAAGGTCGCCCAATAGCTCTTATTTGGATCAGTTGAGATAATTGAATTAAGTTTAGCAGAATACGGTCTGCGGGAATGTGAGCATATCAATGATCCCGCAGGCCTGTTTTATTGCCATGATGGTGTAGCACATCATCCGGTGAAGTCGGCTAAAACGCTTGAAATGACGGCTAAAATGACGCTGAAATATGCCCTGATGGGTAATTACTAGGACACTTGTAACCGTTGAAAAATCAACGTGTTGAGCAATGTCCAACAAATTGGTCTTAAGGAAATCTTAATAATCATATATCTGAAATTCGCTTAGAGATTTGCGGTCAGTCATGTATAATAAATTATACAAAAATGGCTAATTATGGCCTTTCGCGATATGACTTATATTTGACTGATGTTTGCTTATATGGTCAAGCCTGAACTGACAATTACACAGCTGAGGGCTGTTGATCACGGATACATTGCACCTTGGTGATCCATGGCGCGAAATTGAACAGCGTTGGGACAGAGCTAAAAACTATGGGGATTTAAATGAGAAAAAGTGACAGATTGTATCAATTGCTGACAGCATATATGACAGGTGACCCGAGCATACGAACAAAGCGTAGATTGCTCATCAGATCACTTGCCGTTTTTGTTGTCTTTATTATGACATACATGCTTGTATTGCCTGCTTTCACACTTGATCAGAAGACCGCTGAGGAGCACGGCGGCATTGACGTGCCTGCAGCAGTTCAGCAGGAGGATAAGCAGTCTGACTCTGATAAGGACACAGGCAGCTCAGATCAATCTGATAAGGCCGAAAATGAGTCTGACAAGAAGGGCGAAGCGGCAGCAGATAAGGAAGATAACACCAAGCAGGATCCTGCCGCAAGTCAGGAATCTTCTAAAGAGGATACTGAATCTGATAAGAACGAGTCTGCGGGTAAACCTGCAGATACAACCGAGGCCGGTGAAGACGCTTCGAAGGACAAAGCCAAAGAGGATGCCGAAGAGGAGAAAGACGAAAAAGACGAGAAGAAGGATGAAGAGAAAGACCCTCTCAGTGAGCTCGTATACGAGGGCGATGGCTATACAGTGACCGTAACAAGCAAGGAGGCTGAGTTCCCGGCTGATACAGAGCTCCAGGTCAAAGAGATCGTCAGGAATAACGATGCCAAGCTGTACGAATCATATGAGAAGAACGCGATCAAAGCGATCAAGAAAGAAGACAACGTAAGCTATTCTCCGGAGCTTGCTTTCGCGAGATTCTATGATATCTCCATGATCTCCGATGGCTCGGTATATGAGCCGAAGTCTCCGGTTGAGGTGAATATCTCATATGATAAAGACCTTCAGAAGAGCCTGAAAGCAGAGAGAACAGAGAACGTACGAGTAATACACTTTGCCGAAAATAAGAGCGGCTCAAAAGTATCTATCGGAGGCAGCAAGGTCACGCCTGAGGTGATCAACAGCAAGGATATCGATGTAACGATCGATAACAACAAGATGGCCGGAGCCACCTTCGCGGCAGAGTCATTCTCGGTTTATGCTGTCGTATATACGCTTTCCGCAAATGTGATAACAGCAAACGGAGAGAGCTTCCGTATAACTGTCTCTTATGACGATGCGGCGAATATCCCGGAAGGCTCGGTTCTCTCAGCGAAAGAAATACCTGAAGGTTCTGATAAATACGAGAAATACCTGAATAAAACGGCTAATAAGTGGGAGAAAGCTGACAGGAAAGGATACATCAGCTTTGCCAGATTCTTCGACATCGAGATCCGCAAAGACGGTAAGAAGATCGAGCCGGCAGCTCCAGTAGAAGTGGAGATCACACATGATGACGGGCTGGCTCTCTTTAAAGATGAAAAACTGAGTGTAATCCATTTTGCTGAAAACGGGACTGAGTTCATTGATGATCTCTACAGGAACGAGGACGGCACACAGATCGCCTATGAACAGGACAGCTTCTCTGTGATCGGAACCATATCGACTGTCAAAGACAGCGGATGGCCGACTGCCAACGGACAGTATGTCCTGGTCCTGCAGGATGGAG
>SVCR01000106.1 GCA_015058265.1 Clostridiales bacterium | reverse complement strand
TGGAAGGTATCTAAAGCAGTGTCCTCCGGCAGTGAGGAGTATGACATATAGGTTTACTCACTTGTGATCTCACTATACTATTTGAGACTGCTTGACCATTAACGCGAAAGATATGAGGCGGCTCGTTCAGAGCCGCCTTAATGCATATACGGGAGGAAGCATGAGAAGTTACAAGAAGATAACAGCTTTTGCAGTCTGTGCAGCAATTACAGCAGCAATGCTGATCATGGCGGGCTGCTCGGGGCAGCAGGGCGGAGGCACACCTTATTCAGAGACTCTTAACGGAGAAGAGGCGAGGATCTGGTATGAATGCCAGAATAAGATAGATAAGCCTGAAGAGGAACAATACATCATTGAGGGTGTAGAAGATGAGGAAGAGGTCGTAGAGGGCTACGGACGTGAGACCAGAGTCGTGTGGATCAAGGTCTTCAAGGACGGAAAACTCTCCACATACTCCTGCGCTCAGAATGTTTATCTCGGATACTTCGCGAAGATGACAGACGAAGAGATCATCAAAGAACTTGAGTCTGATGAAGATAAGTATATCAAGGGGCAGGAGAATGAGGACTATAAGATCTACCTGTACACTGATCCTTCAGGGCATGAGGTCGTATACGAGGGCATACCTGTCAAGATCAAACAGGGTTATAAAGAAGACCCGATGTATTTCATGACGCTTTTCAGCAAGGAGCAGGTAGAGCCTTTCCAGGTTTATGACAGCTACTATGCGGGATATGAACTGTACAACTATGATGAAACCAAGTTCGGTCAGGCCTGCGCAGTCACAAGATGCGAGAGCGGTGAGAGATTCGGACTGGATGCTCTTGAACTGGAGAATGCTGAGCTCGATTATGAAACGCCGGAGGATCTCCTTCATGAGATGAATAAGGCTTTGAGAAAAGAGCTTAAGAAGGCAAAGAAATAGAAGTCCGCTGAGAGTGAATAAGCAGCAGAAGCGATATGAAGACCGTTTACCGGCGCCCCGTGTTGTGATAGAATTGCTGAGGGGTGAGGGCATAGAGTTTTGTTTGCCCTGAACAGAAAGGAAAGAACCTTATGGAGACCAGGGTTGCGGTGATAAGCATAATTGTAACGGATTCGGGTAAGATCGATCAGCTGAACGACCTTCTCCACGAATACTCGGAGTACATACTCGGACGTATGGGTATTCCATACAGGGATAAGAACCTGAATATAATAAGTATAGCCATCGATGCTCCGATGGACAGAATCAACTCATTGAGCGGTGCACTCGGCCGTCTTGACGGCATCAGCGCCAAAGTGACATACGCCAAGGCCTGATGGGCCGCCGGCGATCAATAAATATGCATCCGTGCATCTCCTGAGGCCAAAACGATATACTTGAGGCTTAAGTACGATGCAGCAGGAAAAACTGCATTATCTGCACTTTACGCGGGGAGACTGTCCCCGAGCAGATCAGAAACGCAGATCCGGCCCTGCTCTCGTAACCGGGAGCGGGGCTTTTTAGTAACACGCAGCAGCCTGCTAAGTTAACTGACAGACGGAATGTGCGGGACCCAAGACACTATGCGAACAGCAGAAGAAAGGAAAGAGCGGTAAAGATGATAAAAATAGCTGTTTACGGAAAAGGCGGGATCGGGAAGTCCACGACCGTATCAAATGTTTCTGCGGCTTTGGCAGATATGGGATATAAGGTCATGCAGATAGGCTGCGATCCTAAGGCGGATTCTACTTCAAGCCTGCATGGAAAAGGCGAGATAACTTCTGTCCTTGATCTGGTCAGAAAATACAAGAATGATTTCAAGCTTGAAGACATGGTGCATGAAGGATACGGCGGCGTCATCTGCGTTGAGGCAGGCGGACCGGCGCCGGGTCTGGGCTGCGCAGGGCGCGGGATCATTGCTGCGCTGGAGAAGCTTAAGGAAAAAGGCGCTTATGAGAAATACAAACCGGACATCGTTTTCTATGATGTCCTGGGGGATGTCGTGTGCGGAGGATTCTCCATGCCTATGAGAGGCGGTTACGCAGACAAGGTTTTCGTTATCACATCCGGTGAGAACATGGCTATCCATGCTGCCGCGAATATTGCAGTTGCAATAGACGGCTTCAAGAACAGAGGATATGCTTCTCTGGGCGGGATCATCCTCAACCACAGGAACGTGAGAGATGAGGATGCCAAAGTCGCAGAGCTGGCGCAGGATATACACTCCGAGGTTATCGGCGAATTGAGCAGAAGTGACACTGTCACGGATGCGGAGGACCGCGGATGCACCGTGATCGAGGCTTTCCCTGACAGCCCGATGGCAGATGAATACAGAACACTCGCTAAGAAGATGATAGAGATCTGCGGAACAGGAGAGGAATGATATGCTGAAAAGAGTAACACCTGACAGAGGATCTGTTCCTGAGATCCCTTCGGTCAGGATCGCTGATGCGGATTTCCCGGCTCCGTTCAGATCGGGACTTGAATATTCATCCCCTGCAAGAGGTACGTGGAATATAGTCCATACGGGAATGTTGATACCACAGGCTCATGAGATCTATGCCTGCGGAGCCGGCTGCCTGCGCGGAGTTATACTGACGGCCGCAGAAATGGGGACAACAGACAGGTTCTCTACTATCGCTGTCAGAGAGCACAATCTTCTCGATGGCGATATGGAAGAGCTTATAATAGAGGGCGTTACAGATATACTGAACAAATTACCTGTGATGCCGCCGGCTGTCCTGTTGTATACAAGCTGCATCCATCATTTTACCGGGACTGATCTGGATATGATATATTCAGAGCTCAGAGCCAGATTCCCGGAGGTGGATTTCACGGACTGCTACATGAATCCGATCATGAGGAAGAGCGGACTGACGCCGGACCAGCTTATGAGGTCAAGGCTGTACACGCTTCTGCATGAGAGGAAAATAAACCCGGGTTCGGCTGCGATAATCGGGAATGATCTTCCGACAGATGAAGACAGTGATCTCGTAAGGCTTCTCAGAGAAGCCGGACTGAAGATACATGAGATAACTGCATGCAGGACATACGATGAATACCAGGAGATGGCAGAAAGCCCTGTATATATCTCGTATAATACAGATGCTGCCCCGGGCGGTGACATGCTTGAGGAGAGGCTCGGCGGAAAGCATCACTATATGAAGCTCAGCTTTGACTATCAGGAGATAGACGAAGAATTTGACAGCTTGGCCGGAGTCCTGGAAGAGCATTGCTCCGTTGGGCCGGATCTCGGATCCGGGCTCAGATCCGTGCTGGAAGCAATAAGAACTGAGGGCAGGAAAACTGCTGAAGAGGAGATCGGGAAGACCTTGGAGATGGTAGGAAAGACTCCTGTCACTATCGACTACACATTCTGTCAGCGTCCTCTCGGGCTTGCGAGGCTGCTGCTGGACAGAGGATTCAATGTCACGTCGGTCTATCTGGATGCCATACCGGGCAATGACAGGAAGGACTTTGAATACCTGCGCGAAGCATATCCGGAGCTCATGCTGCATCCGACAGTACATGCGGGGATGAGATTCGCCAATACAGCTTCGAAGACCGCAGCAGACAGCAGCCGGTCAGAGGATATGATCCTTGCCATAGGGCAGAAAGCGGCTTACTTCTGCAATACGAATCACTTTGTCAATATTGTAGAAGGCGGCGGAATGATAGGATATGAAGCCGTGATCAGAACGATGAGGCTTATGAGAGATGCATATGAGACAGAGAAGGATATGCGCAGCCTGGTACAGGTCAAGGGACTGGGCTGTGAGATATGCCTGCATCAGGAGGGAGAACAGAGATGAAACAGACAGCAAGGATCATTTCAACTTATTCCGCTGATGTAATGGGCGTATGCTCTGCTCTGTTCGAGCTCGGCGGCATGACAGTTATGCACGATGCGTCCGGATGCAATTCGACCTACACGACTCACGATGAGCCGCGCTGGTTTGACATGGACAGCATGATATATATATCCGGCCTCAGCGAGATAGAGGCCATAATGGGCGATGATGAAAAGCTCTTCGGAGACATCGAGGAGACCGCAGCCGCTCAGCATCCTGCCTTCATCGCAATATCCGGTTCGCCTATATCTGCCATGACCGGATTCGATTATGAAGCAGCTGCCGAAGTACTTGAACAGAGGACTGGGATACCTTGCTTTGGTTTTCCTACCACCGGAATGAATACATATGTACACGGAGTCAGCATGGCATTTGAAAAGCTGACACAGCGACTGGTCGATGAGCCGGATGAAAAAAGCGCCGGACTTCCGCTCGGTGTTTTCAGCGCAGGTTCGGGCAAAGCGGGTTTCCTCCAGAAGGTCAAAGTCAACATAATAGGACTCACTCCGCTGGATTTCTCGGTGAACGGAACTGACAGGTCACTTGCAGAGTGGCTGGAAGGAAACGGCTTTGAAGTGGTCTCAAAGTGGGCTATGGGAAGCACACTTGATGAGCTGAAGCGCTCGGGAGAAGCTGATGTGGATCTGGTGGTTTCCGCTTCGGGCATTGCTGCTGCGGAAGTCCTGAGAAGCAGATGCGGGATCCCGTATGTTGTCGGGATGCCGATCGGAAGCGAACAGAGCAGTCTTCTGAAGCAGGAACTCATGGATGCAGCTCTGGTATCAAGAGCCGCGGGACATACAGGAGGCCGGGACGCGGCTTCGAAGAGAGAGCCTGTGTGCGTCAGATCGGATCTTGAAGGACGCGATGTGGTCCTGATAGGGGAAGGCGTTACCAACCTTGCTCTGGCGACTGCAATAGAACTGGAGACAGGCAGACCTGCAAGAGTTCTCTGCGCAACTGAATGCCCTGACGGTATCCTGAGAGCCAAGGATGCGATCGCCCCGGACGAAGATGATATCATCCCTGAACTCACAGACGCGAAGGTCATAATCGCAGACCCTCTGTACCGGCCGATATGTCCGGACAGTGCGAGATTTATAGGCTTGCCTTCCGAGGCATTTTCAGGGAGAATATACAGGAATGACATACCTGATCTCATCAGATCGCCGGAAGCGGTTCTCGATCTGCTGAAGTAATAAATAATAGTATTGGAGGCCGGACAAGCAATGTTATGTAAGAAGTACAGAGACTTTACCAGAATGGTTATTTATCAGATCTATCCGCGAAGTTTCATGGACAGCAATGGAGACGGGATCGGAGATCTGCAGGGAATAATCAGCAAACTTGACTATATTCAGGAGCTCGGAGCGAATGCTATATGGCTTTGCCCTTGCTTTAAGAGCCCTAACGACGATAACGGTTATGACATCTCCGATTACAGAGACATCATGGACGAATTCGGGACCATGGCGGACATGGATGAGCTCATCTCTGAGGTCCATAAGAGAGGGATGAAGATCATCCTTGATCTCGTACCTAATCACACTTCTACATCTCACAAGTGGTTTCAGGAGTCGAGAAAAGGGAAGGACAATCCTTACAGTGACTTCTACTGCTGGTTCGATGAGAAGCCTAATAACTGGAAAGCGGCTTTCGGCGGCAGCGCGTGGGAATATGACGAGATGCGCGGCCAGTACTATCTGCACTCATTTGCTGTCAGCCAGGCGGATCTGAACTGGGACAACCCGGCAGTCGTCAAGGCGATGCAGGACGTTATAGACTTCTGGGTCGACAAAGGCGCAGACGGATTCAGGATAGACGTAGTCGACTCGATCTCCAAGGATTACGGAAAAGATAACCGCGGTAAGTTCGGTCCGCATCTGCATGAGTACATCCGTGCCATGTTCGGACGCGAGAAGACTGCCGACATCTACACTGTAGGAGAGAGCAATGTCCGCGATATAGATGAACTGGTAAGACACTGCGGCGCGGACAGGAATGAACTGTCGTCGATCTTCGTATTCGATCATATGGAATGCGGGCGCGCGGATAAGTACACACCTAAAGAGGACAGCCTCAGCTCGCTGAGAGACATACTCGTATACTGGCAGAACGAAACTGACAGAAATGATATCCTGTACACTCTGTTCACTGACAATCACGACCAGCCGGCGATGCTGTCGCGTGCGGGCAATGACAGAGAACTGAGATATGAAGCAGCTACAGACATCGCGACCATGCTGTATCTCCTCAAGGGAGTCCCGTTCATATATCAGGGGCAGGAGATAGGCGTGACAACTGCGCACTATGATGACATAAACTGCTTCGACGATGTGGAATGCCTTGGTGCATACAGGAAATATCGTGAGGAGCTGGACGAAGCTCAGGCACTGGAGAAGGTGAATTTCGGCAGCAGAGATAACGCAAGGCATCCTATGGCATGGG
>SVCR01000105.1 GCA_015058265.1 Clostridiales bacterium | reverse complement strand
GGAATGGAGATATAAAAAGACAGGAGATCATAGAGTTATGGCAGAAACTGTAGTAGGCATTTCAACCGCGCCGGGAGAAGGCGGAATTGGGATAGTCAGGATAAGCGGTCCTGCAAGCCTTGAAATAATGAAGCGTCTCATGGCTAATTGTCCGGAGGAGCCGGCTCCGAGATATGCATATCTCGGGAGGGTCCTTCGTAATGGGGATCCGGATGATGCTATAGATCAGGCTATTTTTATTTATATGAAAGCGCCGAGAACATATACCGGTGAGGATGTTCTGGAGATCCAGGCTCACGGAAGTAATGTTTCGTTGAGAGAGATAATGCGGACTATTCTTGATTCAGGTATAGAAGGTGTCAGGCTGGCAGAGCCGGGTGAATTTACCAAGCTCGCTTTCCTCAATGGCAAGATGGATCTCTCACAGGCGGAAGCAGTCATAGATATCATACGTGCAAGGACAGATGTTTCTCTTGGTATCGCTGAGAGACAGAGAGAAGGACGACTGCGTGATGCTGTCACGGAGATCCGCTCTTCCCTTCTGGATACGTTAGCGGAGATGGCTGTTAATATCGATTACCCGGATGAGGACGAGGATAATATCGGAGAATCATCAGAGAGCGGCCTTGCCGGACAGCTCAGATGGGTCCTGTCGGAGGTCGAGGATCTCCTGGATACTGCTTCGATCGGCAGGATCGCCAGAGAAGGAGTCCGTGCAGTGATAGTCGGCAAGCCTAATGCAGGTAAGAGTTCGCTGATGAATGCTCTTCTCGGAGAAGGAAGAGTTATCGTTACGGACGTTCCGGGAACTACCAGAGATACTGTTGAGGAGACTGTATCTCTGAGCGGTATACCTATCGTTCTTGTAGATACAGCCGGTTTGCATGAGACAGATGACAAAGTCGAAAAGATCGGTATCGAGAAAACTGAGAAGGCTCTTGCGATGGCTGACCTCATCATACTCGTATTAGACGGCAGCAGAGATCTGAATGAAGAAGATGATGCTGTTATCAGATATCTTGAGAGTATGAGTACGGATCATATGCTCGTTGTGATCAATAAGAATGATCTCGGATCGACAGTAACAGAGGATTCTGTTGAAAGCAGACTGCCGGGTGCGAAGATAATCAGCACCTCACTTATAGGAAAAGGAGCGGTCGAAGCAGCAGAGAAGATATCCGAAGCTGTCGGCAGCATGTTCGGCCTTGCAGTCGCTGCTACGGGAGAGATGAATATCGTCAGCAATGAAAGACATATCCAGATGCTCAGAAATGCTGAGATGAATCTCGATGAAGCTATTAATATGCTGCAGAACGGTGAACCTATGGAGGTCGCCGAATTATCAGCAAGATATGCTTATGAATCTCTCGGTAAGATCATTGGTGAAGAAGCCGGTGAGGATATCATAAATGCAGTCTTCAGTAAATTTTGTTTAGGAAAATAAAACTGTCTATAGAAAAGACAGGAAATCTATTGCAGAACAGTTCTGCTCCGGGATCAAAGCGCTTTATCCTGATTATGATGTAGATATTTCCGTTGAATATGACTTAGAAGGTTGATACCGGTTATTATGAGACAAACTGAACATAATGATTTCAAATATGATGTGATAGTTATCGGCGCCGGTCACGCAGGCTGCGAGGCCGGACTTGCTGCGGCCAGAATGGGCATGAAAACAGCTTTGTTCTGTACAGATGTCGATTCTGTTGCCATGATGCCATGCAATCCGTCTATCGGCGGAACCGGCAAAGGCCATCTTGTAAGAGAAGTGGATGCCCTCGGCGGGGAGATGGGCATCAATATAGATAAGACTTTCATCCAGTCTAAAATGCTCAACACTTCCAAGGGACCGGCAGTCCACTCTCTCAGAGCACAGGCCGATAAGCACAGATATCATGAGGAGATGCTGAAGACCATCACTGAGCAGGATGGTCTTGATCTTATATGTGAAGAGGTCACAGAGCTTATTACGGATGATCATGTTCCGGATGTTGAGAAGTCCGCTGCGGGTTACACTTCCGGCGGAAGAGTTACAGGAGTAAAGACAGCAGACGGAAGGATATTTCCGTCAGATGCTGTTATCATATGCACCGGTACATTTCTCGGCGGGAAGATATTCATCGGTGATGATGTAACTGTTTCCGGTCCGGCGGGACTTCCTCCTGCATGCGCACTGGGCGAGTATTTGAGGAACGCCGGATTTCCTATCAGGAGATTCAAGACAGGAACACCGGCGAGAATGCTGAGAGATACTCTCGATTATTCTGCCATGAAGGAACAGAAAGGTGATGAAGTAATCGTTCCGTTCAGCTTTCTGAATGAAGATAAGGAATATGATATAGATCAGATCTCCTGCTGGCTGTCTTATACTAACGAAGAGACACATCGTATAATTCTGGATAACATCGAAAGATCTGCAATGTATTCCGGAAATATAGTCGGCGTTGGCCCAAGATACTGTCCGTCTATCGAGGACAAAGTATCGCGATTCAAAGACAGAAAGAGACACCAGCTCTTTGTCGAACCAGAGGGCCTGGATACAGACTGGATGTACATACAAGGTATGAGTTCCAGTCTTCCTGAGGATGTACAGCATGCTTTCTACGCTACTATTCCGGGCCTTGAACACGCTGAGATCGTCAGTCCGGCATACGCGATAGAATATGACTGTATCGATCCGCTGTCGCTGAAGCCAAGCCTGGAAAGCAAGATCCTTGATGGATTGTTCTGTGCGGGACAGTTCAACGGCAGTTCCGGATATGAGGAGGCCGCAGCTCAGGGTCTGATCGCCGGGATCAATGCTGTCAGGAAGATCAGGAATAAGGATCCTCTTATACTCCGCCGGGATCAGGCTTATATCGGAGTTCTTATCGATGACCTTGTTACCAAAGGGACTAATGAGCCTTACAGGATCATGACATCAAGAGCGGAATACAGACTTCTGCTGAGACAGGACAATGCGGACAGAAGGCTCACTGAGCTTGGATATGAATATGGTCCGGTCACAGAAGAGAGATACAACTTATATATTGATAAAAAGAACAAAGTCGATATAGAGATCGAAAGATTGAGGAATAAAAAGACAGATATAGATTCTTTCAGAAGCTTCCTGATCAAACACGAGGTGGAAGAGGTAAAGAATGATCTGAGCGAAGATATCGCAGAGCGCAGGATCAGAGATATATCTCAGACCGGTAATCAGACTTTCGCGGACATCCTCAGAAGACCTTCCATCTCTTATAAAGATCTTGCTGAGATAGATGATGAGAGCAGACCTCAACTCGGAGTCAATGAAAGAACTGAGATAGAAGTCATGCTTAAATATGACGGCTATATCCGGAAACAGATCAATGAAGTAGAGAAGCTCAAGAATCTGGAGAACAAGCACCTGAGTGAACATCTTGATTATAATTCTATCGGTGGACTCAGGATCGAAGCCAGACAGAAGCTGTCGGAAATAAGGCCGATCACACTCGGACAGGCCAGCAGGATATCCGGTGTATCCCCTGCTGATATCAATGTCCTGCTCATATATCTCGAGAAAGAGATGAGAGCTCACTGAAAGATTACTGAGTTTGAATTTGCAGAAGCATAGTGGTTTGCGCATGAGTAATATCAAGACAGAACAATTAATTGAGGAACTGACCGGGAAGTATGGTACAGAAAAGACGGAGAAGCTGGTATCATATATTGATATGGTTTTGGACCGGAACAAGTTTATCAATCTGACTGCGGTAAGAGACCGTGATGAAGCCATGCAGAAGCATCTTGCTGATTCTCTGGCTGTTACTTCACTTCCTGAATATATTAATGCGAAGACTGTTATAGATGTCGGTACTGGCACAGGATTTCCGGGTTCATTGCTCGCGATCGCAGATCCGGATAAGAGTTTTATTCTGCTCGACTCAACGCTGAAGCGATTGAAGGTAATTGATGAGTTTGCTGAAACTCTGGGGATTACTAACATCAGAACTGTTCATGCCAGAGCAGAAGAGATCCAGAATAAACCGGAGTACAAAGAACAATTTGATCTCTGCGTTTCCAGAGCAGTTGCTTCGATGGATAAGCTCACAGGCTGGTGCCTGCCTTTCGTAAGAAAAGGAGGGAGTCTGGCAGCTTATAAAGGTATCGGATATGAGAATGAACTGACTGCCGCTGAAAAGAAGCTGAAGAAATACAGAGGAAGGCTGGACCGGATCGAATCGGCCGGGCTGGAAGATGACGGAGTATCAGGACATGTGATAATCGTTATAGACAAATATTGATTGCCTTGCAGTTAAAATAAGTGCCGCCCTTATACGGGGGCGGTTTTTTATTTCTATCTTTTCAGCTTCACAATGTTTCACGTGAAACATTAAGGAGATTGTTTCACGTGAAACAATTTATCATATAGAAAGAATGATTGTACGTGACGAATGGAACTAAAGCGGCAGCGCTTTTGATCTTTCGCGTATCATACATGCGAACTTATCATGTGGATTGTCCGCAGTGAGGATGATCCTCACATATGGAGAACTCTTGACAACAACTTATTTAGGAATTGATCCAGGAAGAAAAGTTATTAAATAAAGATTTTAGTATTTAAAAATTTAGGAGCAGGGATCCTGCATTTTGAACGACTTCAAAAGAGCAAAATTAACAAAAAATAAGAAAGCGGTTAAAGACATTTAACATAATCGGCAACACCATATATTGTGGCATTTCAGAAAAAACAACACAAATTATCAGATGCACGAATTTAAAGCCATGAAAATCACTTAATCCTCACATTGCAGCTTTCCGAAAGCTGGAAATCAGAGTTGCAAATGAAGTATAATAGCAGGAAGTATTTAATCGGGTATCATGCGGTTTTGCAGGATGAACACTTGTTATTGATGCTGGCAGCATGATCTCCGGGGAGGTAATGAATGGGCAAAGCAATTGCTATTTTTAATCAGAAAGGCGGAGTAGGAAAAACTACCACCAATATCAATCTTGCCGCTTGTCTTGCAAATAGAGGCAAGAAGGTTCTTATGGTGGATATAGATCCGCAGGGCAATACGACAAGCGGTATCGGAATCAGAAAACGCACATTGAAGACTACACTGTATGATGCACTTATCGATACATCTTTTGACGTGCGGAAAGCAGTTCTTCCGACCAATACGGAAAATCTTCACATCATCCCGGCGAGCGTTGACCTTGCCGGAGCTGAAGTTGAGCTTGCCCATCTCGAAGGACGTGAGGGAAGGCTCAAGAGAGTGATAGACACAGTCAAAGCAGATTATGATTATATACTCGTTGACTGCCCTCCTTCTCTTGGAATTCTTACGATCAACTCACTTACGGCAGTCGACAGCGTGCTAGTACCGATCCAGTGCGAATTCTACGCTCTTGAAGGCGTCAGTCAGCTTATCAGTACCATTGAGATGGTCAAGAAGAGACTGAATCCGAAGCTGTATATCGACGGAGTCATCCTCAGCATGTTTGACGGCAGGACCAATCTTTCGCAGGCAGTTGTTCAGGATGTCAGGAATTTCTTCGGAAGCGCAATGTATGAGACTATCATTCCGAGAAATGTCAGGCTTGCCGAGGCTCCGAGCTATGGAGTCCCTATCATAAAATATGATCCTTCTGCACCCGGAGCGAAAGCATATCAGCAGTTTACGAAAGAGTTTCTCGCCAGAGAGCGGGCCAGAAAGAGAGCAAAATAGATATGGCCAGAAAAGCAGGACTTGGAAGGGGACTTGATGCGCTCTTTGCGGATGCAGCCCCTATAGTGGAAGATGAAAACATCGAAGCTGAAAATGACAATGGCATTGGAATAACAGAAGATACTTCTGTGAATATCGGCACTCCGGCACGCAAGTCTCAGTCGAGCAGGAAGAAAAATGCCGGCAGTAAAAAATCTCAGGATGAGACAGAAGATGTCACTGACAGGATCCTTTATATAGATATCAATGACATAAAGCCTAACAGCGCCCAGCCTCGCAGGAACTTTGATGAGGATAAGCTCAAGGAATTGGCTTCATCTATCAATGCTAACGGCGTCATCCAGCCGCTGATCATCAGGAAGAGCAGCGGCGGCTATGAGCTAGTCGCCGGTGAGAGACGGTGGCGCGCGTCAAGGATCGCAGGGCTCAGAAAAGTCCCTTGTATCGTCAGGGATTTTGACGACAGACAGAATGCCATCGTTGCGATAATAGAGAATATGCAGAGAGAGGATCTCGATCCGATCGAGGAAGCTCTCGGACTCAAGGCGATGACAGAAAAATACGGCTTTACCCAGGAGCAGGTATCTGCTTCG
>SVCR01000104.1 GCA_015058265.1 Clostridiales bacterium | reverse complement strand
GGGCGATGCTGCGGGTTCGGACAAAAGGTATTCCTTCAGAACGAATTCCGAGGGCGGTACCCTGCATGTTTTCGAGAGCCCGATAGACCTCCTGTCGTATTTGACGCTCGTCAATCTGAAAAACAACAGGTGGCTCGCAGAGCCGATGTTATCTCTCGGCGGAGTATATGAACCGAGCAAAGATCCGGCAAAGCGGAAGCTGCCAGTCGCGCTTCAGAACATGATAGACGATCATCCTGAGGTGACTTGCATAGCTCTTCATCTCGACAACGATACCGCAGGCAGAGCTGCTGCCTGCAACATAGAGAGCCTGTTGAAAGACAAATACAATATCAGGATGGAATTTCCGCCATATAAGAAAGACTTTAATGAGTATCTGATGTGCATCAGACGAAAGCAAAATCAAACAAGGCTGCGATTGCAGCCCCGTATGTGAAAGGTATTTATGAGGTTTATGAAGAAGTTTTGTTGTCTTTGCTTTGACAACTGTAAGATAGCAGTTGTTCCTTAAGCGAACTATAAACATATGCTATACTGATTAAAAAACCGGGGGGGAAAATGGTGGACTGCTATGGTTTCAGATAAGGAACGTGATCTGTTCGAGAGATTTTTTACTGTACCGGATTACAGTTCGGATGTACAACTGAAGAAGTATGTGAATGGTGTCTTCAAGGAAAGCGCGGAGCTGTATGATCAGATCCGGAACTCCTCCAAAGAGTATTGTTTGCGCGGGCCGGCTGCAAATAAAAGAAAGACAGCCATCCTGAATAATATGGACAGAGCCAGAAAGGAATTCGGGAAGCTGCCTCTCAGATCAGTCGAGGAGAGCTTCACGGAATTCGAATCCATTTCTTTTGAAACATATAAGTATGTCGATGCTGTCGGCAGCGTGACTGCCGGCGCAGCGATCTGGATCCTCGATCAGCTTAGGATGAACGGCAAGCTCTTTGATGCTTTCGACTATATGCCGACCGACTCAATGCAGATATATGACGCGGACATTCCAATCGGGATCTTTCATCCGGCATATGAGTTTGAATTGGTGCTTTCGGTAGTTCATATGATCATAACCAGAAACGGCGGCAGAGGTCTGACCGATGGAGGGAAGAGAGACGAGAACTTCGACAAGCTGCTTGCCCTCATCGATCAGGAAAAGCTCGATCATGCCTGCAAGGTGTTTGAAGAAAAGCAGTGGGACATAATTAGAAGAGCGATGGAGCTTGCTGCATTCTTTGACGAAGAGGAACGAAAGATACTGCGTAAGCTGAAGAGCGGATCGCAGCCATCACCGCTGATGGTTGTGAAGGAGCCGGCGCTCGACAAAGACGATGCAATGGAGCTTGCAGACAGAGGAGATGAGATCCATCGTAACAGACGGTGGATACAGCAGGAACTTACCGATCACTTCTATATGTCCAGAAAAGAACTGGTCAAATCTACAGGCAACAGATACGCCGCAGATATACTTCAGGGCTTCGAGGTCGATGACCCATATGAGCTTTGCATGGCACTCATACTGCTTCTGGACAACGGCAGCGATGCTCCGTGGCTCATGAAGTCAGGTACGACGCTGATGATGTATGCTGCAAGGATGCTGCCGTGGTTTCCGTTCTTCGATGAAGAAGATTTCGATGAAGGGTTCGAGGAAGACCATGAAGAAGAATATATTGAAGACCTTGAGACCTTAGAAGAGAATCGTTTCAACCGCAACGACTGGATCAATCAGCCGGCGGAGCCTGAACTGATAGACGCTTACCATACACGTTTCGGAAAGAAGAACCTCGCCCAGATCGTATTCGGTCTGAGCAATGGCGTGCTGCCGTTCAGAATGCATCCTTTTGCAAAGGATCGCAGGGATCTGATCGAAAAAGGTATGGATGAGCATGTTGCAGATAAGATCGAGAGCCTGAGTGAGATATTCTTCTTTGATGATTACCAGACAGGTGCGGTCAACCTCAGAAGAAAATTGCTGGACAGTCTCGCGGTAGATGAGGTTGAAACTGCAGATGAGGAAGTCGAAACAGCAAGTGCATCGGAAAAGCCTGAGGTCGACACTGCCGCTGAGCTTGAGAAAGCCCGCAGAGAAATAAAGAGTCTCCGCAGGGCGCTGAGTGAGGTCAGCCGCGATGCGAATCAGCAGAGAGCGAAGTATGAGCAGGAGCTGAAGACGCTGAGACAGGAACACAGAGAACTTACTGATCTCAGAGAGATCGTCTTCAACAGAGAACGGGGCGAGATCGAGGAGAAGACTGAATCCAAGATCGTATTTCCGTATGAACCAAAGAAGCGCACAGTCATATTCGGCGGACATGATGTATTCCTCAAGACGCTCAGAAAACTCATACCGGATGCAAAATATATCGACGTGGACAATTACACTTTCAGCCCGGAGATAATCCGCAACGCCGATGTCGTGTGGGTGCAGAACAATTATATTTCACACTCACAGTACGGAAGGGTGCTGGATATCACAAGGCAGTACGGCATCCAGCTGAGATATTTCACGTTTGCAAGCGCCGAGAAATCCGCGGAGCAGCTCGCGGTAGAGGATCAGAAATAAAGGCGAAAGCATAGAACGATACGAAATACATGCATGGCTTGGTCATAACGGCTGAGCCTTTTTTCGTTGGAAAGAAATGGAGGATTTGCAAATGACAGAAGAAAACAGAACTACAATGCGCGTCATTCTCTGCAGAGCAGGCGAGTTTGCCAAAGTCGTCGAGATGGAAGACAGCCTGAAGGCGATGCAGGAAATGGTCGGCGGGCTGATCGAAGAGTATATGCCGTGGGAGGATGAGGTTGCTATCATCTGCAACGAGGAAGGAAAGATGAATGGACTCACGCTCAACCGCGCCATCCGTGACGATAACGGAAGCATCCAGGACGTCATCGCGGGCGACTTTTTTATCTGCTACGCACCGATCGAGAGCGAAAGATTCCTGTCGATGCCGCCTGAACTTGAAGAGAAGTATTTGAAAAAGTTTGAAAAACCGGAGCGGTTCTACAGAGACAATGGCTTCATTATTCAGAAAAAATGGGAGCCGGCAAAGAAAGAACCGTCAAGAGATTACGAAAGATGAAGCTGCAGCTGACGCGGCAGCCTGCATGCGACGGATAGAAAATGGCCCATATATCCGTCTGCACTGTTTTAGCAAGCAGAGCATTTTGGCTCCTACTGCCAAAATACAGCCTTGGTGGCAAGCCCCCAAACCCCCGGCTGAAGCCGAAACAGAAGGAGGTGTCATACAGGTGCAGGCGGCAGGAGCCACGCAGGTGTCAGTGGCAGCGGCAGTGAAGATAAGGAAGGAGGTGCCACACAGGTGTCATGAGAAGAGACATAAAGAAAAGCTTCTGGGTCAACAGCGATGAAGACTACGAGATAAAGATGAAGGCGCAGGCGGCATGCCTTTCGGAAGCGGAGTTCTTCCGTCAGCTCTGCAAGGGATATACTCCGGCGGCGAAGCCTGACGAGAGATTCTGGCAGGCGATGGACATTATGCGCAAGCTTGCCGACAGCATCGATGCGATCGCAATGAAGACAGAGAACTCTGTGGACATGATCCAGGTGATGACCGAGGCGAGAAAGTGGCGTATGTTCCAGAACGCTATCGAGAAGGAATTCCTGAGACCGAAGAGAGGTGATGACTGATGGCGGTGACGAGGATATGGAGCATCAAGGGAAGAGCGGGAGCACCGCTCAGCTATATCGCCAATCCTGAGAAGACTCAGCGCGAGTTCACAGAGCCGGAGATGCAGGCACTGGCAGATGTAATTGCCTACGCAACAAATGAAGGGAAGACAGAGAGGCATTATTACACGACCGGCATCAACTGCAGCGTGGAGTGCGCACGTGATCAGTTCGACACCACCAAGCTCCGCTTCGGCAAGACGGGAGGCAATGTTGCCTACCATGCGTATCAGAGCTTCAAGCCCGGCGAGGTCACGCCGGAGGAGGCACATGCCATCGGAGTCGAGCTCGCGCAGGAACTCTGGGGCGACAGATTCCAGGTTGTGGTCGCAACTCATCTTGACAGGGATCACCTGCACAATCACCTGGTCATCAACAGCGTGTCGTTCAGAGACGGGCTGAAGTTCCATGAGTGCAGAGATAACACAAGACTGCTTCGCGACACTTCTGACAGGATCTGTCTTGAACACGGCCTCTCGGTCATCGAGAAACCGAAGGGCAAGCGCGTCAACTCATACGTCTACAAGATGGAGCACGCAGGGATGCCGACAAGGTACAACGTGGCGAGGCAGGCGATCGATGAGTCGATCGCACTCAGCCTTACCATCGAAGAGTTCAAGTCCGAGCTCAGAAAGCGCGGCTACAACTATCGCTTCGATCCGCAGCGCAAGTACTGGACAGTCACACCACCTGGGTGGAAGAAGGCTATCCGTATCCATCAGCTCGGCGAGGACTATACCAGGGAGAGCATCGAGCGACGCATCTATGAGAACGATCCGTCGGTCAGGACTGAGCGACTGCGGCAGACATATCGCAGGACGAATCACTACAGTCTGCGCCGACGCATCGATCACATCATGGGGCGCAGCGGACTTGAGAAGCTCTACCTCAGGTACTGCTACGAGCTCGGCTATCTGCCGAAGTACAAGCAGAATCCCACGAGGCTCCATATAGTCCTGAAGGACGATCTTCTGAAGTGCGATCAGTACTCCGAGCAGGCGAAGCTGCTCTGCAAGTACCACGTCGATACTGACGAGGATCTGTTGGCACTCATGGAGAAGCTAGAAGCGCAGGCCGTCAGTCTTACTGCAGACAGAAGCGAGCAGAAGAAGATAACAAGACGCGTACTGCCTGAAGTCGAGATCGAAAAGGCCAGAGCGGAAATGAAGGAGCTTACAGCGGAAATACGCGAGCTCAGGCATGAACTCAAAGTGTGCCGCGATATTCAGGAGCGCTCCGGTCATGTCAGGGAGAACCTTGAGATCGTTGACCGGGACAGGGCAAAGGAGAGAACGCAGGAGAGGAGCTGATGCTGATGACAGAATGGCAGGAGAGATTATGGTCGTTCTTTCTTGATGACGATGGAGAGCTGTCATACTGCGAGCTGTGTTCCGGCTGTGACAGAGAATGTAAACAGAGCTTCAGAATCATCGGGATCTACTGCCCGTATCAGGCAATGCTGAAGAAAGAACGCGATGCAGAAAGAAAGAAGGTGAGAAAATGAATCCGGGAGGAGATGCAGCAGAACAGGTCGTGAGGCTGTCACTTGAAGGAGTGGAGGTAGCGGCAAAGATATCCGGCAATGGCGCGAAGAACATCGCGCTTCTTTTGTATGCGACTCTCAAGCAGGAACAGAAGACGAAAGGAAAAGCAAGACTGACATCCATGCTGAAGTCCGGCAAGGAACTCAAGGTCTATACCATCACTCAGAAGGATCTTGCGAAGTTCTCGCAGGAAGCCAAACGCTATGGCGTGCTCTACTGCGTGCTGAAGGACAGGAAGAACACCGATCCCAACGCAGCGATAGATGTCATCGCGAGAGCGGAGGACGCGAGCAAGATCCAGAGGATCACTGAGCGCTTCAAGCTTGCGACCGTGAACAGAGCGGATGTCACACTAAATATTCAGAGGGAGAAGGACAATGTGTTCCCGAAGGAGAAGTCAGTGAAGGAGGCGCTGAAAGGCGGAAGCCCCGAGGAGCCGCAGGGAAACCCCTCTTTGGCAAAGACAGACCGAGACCATCCGTCCGCGCCAAGCTCAACGCAAGCAAGCCGATCAACTGGCTTCCCTGGGAAAACTGAACGGCCGTCAGTAAAGGAAAAGCTGGAGGTCTACAAGGCAGAGATAGCCAGAGAGAAAGCGGAGAAGGCGAAGCAGCTTGCGAAGGATGTGGTCTCAAAAGGTGTTGATGCAGCAAAGGAGGCTGCGAAGGCGGTGCCGGTACCAAAGGCGCCGGGAAGGGACAGGTAGCAGATGATAAGAACCAGAAAGATAGAGATAGATGAGTACGAGCAGGGCATCCTGATAAACGCACTCAATCTGTTTCGCAACCAGCTGATCAGAGAATCCCGCCCCACGGATCCGATAGATGAGCTCATCATGAAGCTCATCGAACACGGACCGAGGAACCTGATGGTTGCGGAGAGAGGAGCATCCTACGAGTACTCAAGGTAACCGGAAGGACGATATCCTTGTCGCCATAGCCGGAGCGTTGCCGGTAGTGTGGATAGCCCTCAAGATCGCACCATACTGGAAGGGGAGTGTCTTAGGACTGATCTCACAGATGGAAGCGATATTCGCCGATCCCATGCATATACAGTGGACGGAGTACAGCCTTCGGGCTGT
>SVCR01000103.1 GCA_015058265.1 Clostridiales bacterium | reverse complement strand
CGGCCATGTCGTTGTTAGCATGATCTCCGGCAACTACCATCAGCGGTCTGAGAACGACCTTGGTGTATCCTGCATCCTCAAGAGCCTTCTTGACTGCAGGGAATGCTGTATCCTCAGGCTTACCTTCAACTGTACCGATGAATACATTCTTATATCCGAGCTGCTTCATCTGCTCCTGCATCTGGTCATAAGTCACATTAGCCTCGTGGGAAGTACCGTGACCCATGAATACGAACGCAGTTCCGTCAGATGCAGCTGCATCGAGTGATTCGAACTTTCCATTTGCAACCGCTTCTGCAACAACAGCCTTAGCTACTGCCTCTTTGTCAGCATTGATAACTGTAGCATCCTCGCCTACAGTTCCGAGCAGCGGTTCTGCGACCTTGACAGTGTCGAATTTATCCTTATAGTTCTCAAGTGCTGCGATGAGCTCATCATACTCAGCACCGTGCATCAGGTGTGTCGGCTGGACAACAAGGTTCTTGACGCCGTTATCTACAGCTCTCTGAAGTGCCTGATCTACGTTGTCGATCTTCTCTCCGTCACGGGCATATACATGGTTGATGATGATCTGTGCTGTGAAAGCTCTTCTTACTGACCAGTCAGGATATGCTTCCTGAAGTGCCTTCTCGATGCCGCCGATATCCTCTGCGCGGCTCTCGTTGAATGATGTACCAAAGCTTACGACCAGGAGTTCATTCTCGCCGATATCATCCTGATTCAGCGGATCATCCTTAGAAGCATCGCCTGTATCTCTTCCGAAATAATCAGGGTCAGCCGATTCGCCTTCGACCTGCTCCTTCTGCTCATCTGTCAGGGCATCCCATGCTGCCTTAGCTGCTTCGCACTGAGCATATGTTTCATCAGTATACTCCTGAACATAGATCGCATCGATCAGTGCAGCACATTCTGCTGCAGGATCTGCCTCAGCAGTTTCAGCAGGTGCTTCTTCGGTATCTCCGCTTCCCGAGCCGCAGCTTGTCAGGAACGAGAGTGAGAATACCATCGTGATACCAAGCAGCAATACCAATAATTTCTTCTTCATTTTGTTTTCTCCTTTTTCCAATGATAATGAAGTAATTCAGGCTTTCCGTAAAAAAAGCCTTCTTACCAATCACGGCAAAAAGGTGTTCAGATTCCCGGATCAATGATCCTTATACTGTACGACCAATTCCTCGTGATCGGGAAACCGCACACATGACCGATAGCACTGCAGGTCAAATGCGAACAGTCTCCTGTATACAAGTATCGGCAGGTCTCCTGGCTGAAGAACATATCATATCAGTCCGCCTTCCCGGGATGCTTGGCACATACCAGTGACATAATGGACTGACACGCTCTATCACAGTGACGGGATCGCGCAGGATTCTCACCTGCTTCCCTATTCTCCTCTTGAAAAAGAGGCACCGAATACTTCTTTTGTTAAAATGATTCGCAGTGCAGAACCATTTTAGCATTGCGAAAAAAGTGTATCAAGCTAAGCAATTTCCTATTGAAAAACAAAATATCCGAGAGCTTCTAGTTCTCAAATGTTATAGCTCTTGACGCATGATCAACATATATATCCCTGATGTCAGGCAGCTGCCCGAGTCCTTCTATAACACATATCGTCCTGTAGCCTTCAGCACTGAATCTCGAATACCACGAATCCGGATCATCCGGCGATGACATGTCATTGATGGCATGATTACCTGCTACGAGCATCAGGGGTCTCAGAACTACTCTGCTGCAGCTGCCGCCCTTGACAGCAGCTATAACATCCTCAAGAGACGGCTTAGCCTCGACTGTTCCGATATAGAAGTTTTTCCTTCCCATAGAGTCGAGTACTCTCTGCATCTTGTTGTAAACGTCGTTGGAAGCAGCTTCAGTACCATGTCCCATGAAGACGAAGGCAGTTCTTCCGTCATCATATCCTTCAGAAGCTTTCACGAGGGCCTTAGCCACCCTCTTCAGATCCTCTTCCGAAGTGAGCAGCGGATCACCGAGTGAGACTCTTTCGAATGAAGCTCTGCGATCTTCCAGAATGCGCTTCAGCTTGTCATACTCAAGACCGTTCATCAGATGTGTCGGCTGGACCACGAGTTCTCTTATTCCATTTCTCTCAGCACGATCCACAGCCTCTGCAACAGTATCTGTTTCTACTCCTTCCCTCTTCTTGATGATGTTTATTATCATCTGAGAGGTAAAACATCTTCGTACATTGTATTCGTCGCCAACGGCTGCTTCTATAGCATCCTCAACGGCTCCGATATTCAGCTCGCGGCTTTCGGCAGATGTCGTTCCGAAGCTCACGACGAGCAGTTCTTTATTGCACATCTCTGTCCTTTGTCTATCCATATCCGATTGGGATTCTCCGGTTCAAAAAACAAGCCTTTAAATATTAATACAATAAATCAGATGATCAGTCCGTATTTGCGAACGAGCGGAGCCAGCTCATCAGTACCAATTTCTCCTGAATAGATCGCTCTGCCCTGATACAGCCTCAATGCTCTTTCAAGCAGCTCAGCATCTTCACACATCAGGCACAGGGGCTTCCTGACAGCATACTGAGCCATCCCGAATTCATCAAGATCCGCTTCACCGGTGATCCTTATAACTATTACCTCTTCGTCGCTCCTGTTGGCCTTCTTGATATCCGATTCCAGCTCCGGTCCGCAGTCAATGACCGTTTCTGCTGTGATCTCTCCATCTATTACAAATACATCCTTTTCCGTAGCACAGACTATGCTGTCAGCATGAGCAGGCTCGGGTTTACGCAGTTCAAAGCCGTCCAGCGACTCCCTGACAGACTTTATATGCTCCGGCCCTGTCCCGCAGCATCCGCCGAACATTGCTGCCCCGCTTTCACTGAAGTCTCTCGTATGCTTAACGAATTCATCAGGGCTGCAATTATATACAGTCCTGCCGTCAACTGATTCAGGAAGTCCCGCGTTAGGCTTGACTGCCAGCGGAACCTCAGCGAATTCTTTAAGCCTCCTGAACTGCATCAGCATCTCATCCGGTCCGGTACTGCAGTTGAGGCCAAAAGCATCTGCACCCATACTCTGCAATATCACAAGCGCTGCGCAGACATCGGTACCTGTCAGAGTCCTTCCGTTCTCATCGCATGTGAAAGAGACGAGCACCGGCTTATCACTTATCGACTTCACCGCAAGAAGGGCTGCTCTTGCGTCAGGAACGGTCATGATAGTTTCGATGGCATACATATCCACTCCTGCCTCTTCGAGTGCCTCCGCCTGCTCCAGATATACTTCATAGAGTTCTTCGAATGTCATATCTCCCAGCGGCTCAAGGAATTTGCCTGTTGTAGCGATATCCCCGGCTACCAGAGCTGTACCACCTGCAGCCTTCTTTGATATTGCTGCAAGTTCTCTGTTGAATCGTCCGACCTGATTGAAAATACCGTTTTCCTCAAGCTTGATCCTGTTGGCCCCGAAGGTAGGCGCGTAAACTATATCGCTTCCGGCCGCTATGTACTCTCGCTGAAGCTGCTCCATGATATCAGGATGCTCCAGCACCCATGCCTCAGTGCATACGCTGCCGTCATATCCTCTTTTCTGCAGCTCAGTCCCATTAGCGCCGTCAAGGACAAGCGGAAAATACAATTCCATTTTGTTCCCTTTCCCTTTCTTCTTGCCAATTTAACTCCCATTGCCTACAATATACCAAAAAGGGATACTAAATCAAACAAGGAGTCTGTAAACATGATAATAAATCATGCCGGAGAAATTAGCATCAGCGATCTTGAACAGCTGGCAGTGGAAGCCGGTTTTACAAGTTCCGGAGAGCTGAATATGTCCGCGCTGGAGTTCAGGCAGGAGGTCAGAGATATGTGCTCTGCCGATCAATGCAGGAGCTACGGCCGGAGCTGGAGCTGCCCGCCTGCAGTCGGATCTCTGGAATTATCTGCGGCCAAAGCCTCGAAATACCATCGCGGTATCATCGTTCAGACTACCGGGAAGATGAGGCGGGAAGTCGATTATCATTCCATAAGAGACACTAACCGCGTGCATGTCGCTAACTTCGAGAAATACGTCAGGCAGATCAGAACGCTTTTTCCCGGATGTCTGCCGATGGGAGCAGGAGCATGCACGATATGCAGTAAATGCACTTATCCGGACAGGCCATGCCGTCACCCTTCCAGGCTGATAATTTCAATGGAAGCTTACGGCCTTATCATCAACGATGTATGCAGAAAGTCCGGTCTTGATTACAACTACGGCCCGCAGACGGTCACCTTCACTTCCTGCATACTTATTGACTGATCACAGATAGGTTTCACTACGAACACTTTTGAGTCATTACAAGCGGTCATAGTGACTGACATACATATTTCTACCGTGCATTGAAGTGATTTGATATATTGGGGGGGGATCATATATGGCAACAGCAAAAGAGATATTTCTTGAATTACTTAAGCCTGACGGCAGGCCGGAAAGACAGCTCATCCAGTATGAGGCGCTTGAGATGGCTCTCGGCGATCCGATAGGAGCTTACCTCCATCAGGGGAGAAGACCGGGTGCCACGATAACCGACCGCTGGGGAACGATCATCGAGTGGCCGGCCGATGCACCGGGCTCGATGCCGCACGTTACTGAGGAGACCAAAGTCATCAAGGACATCACCCGCTGGCGCGATTATGTCAATGTGCCGGATATCGTCAGCAACTGCAGCGACCCTTCAGCATGGGAAACCTTCAGAACCAAGGTCAGAGAGAGAGCTGGCAGTGAGCGCCTGGTTGCGGGTTTCATGGGCACCGGAATTTTCGAGCAGTGTCATTTCCTCATGCCTTTTCAGGAGGTACTGACCAACCTGTATGACCATCCTCAGGAGATGCATGAACTGATCGAGTGCATAACAGATTACAGGATCGCCTATGTCAAGCTGCTGATAGACAATCTCCATCCGGATGCGATCTTCTCACATGATGACTGGGGCACTAAGGATGCCCTGTTCATGAAACCTGACATGTGGCGCGAATTCTATAAAGAACCATATCGCAGGTTCTACGGATACATACGTTCAAGAGGCGTCATAGCCATACATCACGCAGACTCCTATCTCGTGCCTATTGTCGATGACATGGCAGAGATCGGTATCCAGGTATGGCAAGGGACTTTGCCTGAGAACAACATCCCTGCCCTCCAGGAGCATCTCAAGGGCAAACTGGTCCTGATGGGCGGGATCGGCGCAGCTATCGACCGATCCGATGCTGAAGAAGCTGAGATACGTGAATATGTAAGAGCTGCACTAAGGGAATACTGCCCGGGCGGTCATTACATCCCGTCGATCACCTACGGTCTGGCCGGGACAGTCTATAAACATGTAGATCCTTTCATCGATGATGAGATAATAAAATACAACAGTACCTATCACCTTCCTCGATATACAGCGAGGCCGAATGGTGAACGCACATCACCGGTACGGGTCATTTCCCGATCCGCTGACTCTGTGAATGGCGGAAGTGAAGAAGAAGCATCAGACAGGTTATCACCAGATGCTGCGAAGAGTACTGCGGCCTCACCTGCAAGCAGATCTCTTTCTGAAGTATCCGAAGCACTCCGGGACGGTGATGTCGACATGACCCTTAAGGCCGTAAGATCAGCTCTTGATGCCGGCATAGACGCAGGATCGGTACTTACCGACGGACTGATCCGCGGGATGAACGAGCTCGGTGAAGACTTCTCCCGAGGCGAAGTCTTCGTTCCTGAAATGCTGCGAGCGGCTTCATGCATGTCAGCTGCGACGGATGTCCTGAAACCTCTGCTTGCACAAGCATCAGCAGATGGACCTGCCGGACGTGTCGTTCTCGGCACGGTCAAGGGTGACCTTCATGATATCGGAAAGAATCTTGTCAAGATAATGATGGAAGGAAGCGGTCTTGAAGTGATAGATGCTGGATGTGATGTCAGTGCTGAAGAATTTGTAGAAACCGCTATCGAGCAGCAATGTGATATCATAGCTTGTTCTACCCTTCTCACTACCAGCATGGGCGAGATAGCGAATGTCGTCAGGGAAGCATCAGATAAGGGCATCAGGGACAAAGTCAAAATACTTATCGGCGGCGCCCCTGTGACTCAGGACTTCTGCGATCAAGTCGGAGCCGATGCGTATACTCCTGACGCTGCAGCTGCAGCCCGCAAAGCGATCAGCATGCTCTCAGCGCATTAGGCAGTGACATACTCCCACCACCTAGAATATTTTC
Organism: Clostridiales bacterium; assembly: GCA_015058265.1. Next base: position 112 of record SVCR01000103.1, on the reverse strand, counting down.
TTGAGGTGGGGGCTTCTCGCTCAACGGCTCTAACGAGCTGAGTATCAACGAGCTATCCCCGTGTGCCCCACGGTTCTATTTTGGTCTATCTTGTATATGCTACGAGGCTTTC
>SVCR01000102.1 GCA_015058265.1 Clostridiales bacterium | reverse complement strand
CTGTCATAGTCACAGACCTGGTATGCTCTGCATACATCTCCGTACTCAATGACAGCGTACTGACCTGGGGCAGAAAAGCTGTTTTCGTTGTTATAGAAAGTCAGCTTATATATGTCCCCCGATAGCTGCGTTATCTGTGCAGCTACACTCTTCTTCATTTTTTCCATTTTCTCTTAAGTTGATCCCTGTTTGGTTGTCCTTGCGACAGTAATTAGATAATGATTAAAGACCTACTCCTCAGTAAAGTCATTCTCCTGAGTTTCTGTCCCGGCTTCATTGACCGCTTCAACAACTGCTTCAGCTTCTGCTTCTGCTTCATTGACCGCCTCAACAACTGCCTCAGCCTCTGCTTCTGCTTCTGCTTCACTGACCGTCTCAACAACTGCCTCTGCTTCTGCTTCAGCATCAGCGGCTGCCTCAACACTTATTTCTGCTGCCTGCTCTGCGATCTTGGCGACCTCGTCATTGATCTCCAGGAAAGTATCCTCTGAATTGATCTCTTCGGTCGTAAAGTCAGGTGCAGTTTCCTGTTTGACGATCTCAACAGATGCTTCAGGCCCTGCTTCAGCATTCGGAGTCTCGGTCACGACTTCTACGGCTTCTTCATGCTTGTCATCTGCAGATACCTGACCTTCGGCAGGCTCGACATAGATGACTGCATCAGAACCGGTGAGCTTAGGGGTCGGTTCAACGTGGATCACAGGATCCGGTCTTGCCTGCATCTCCTGATCACTTGCAGAAGGTCCGGCATTCACGCTGCCCGAAGGCTGTGATCCGCCTCCGGCTGATGAGTTGATACCGGCGGTCCCTGCTGCGCTCTGGCGCTGTGCTGATGCTGCTGCGGCTGCACTCTGACGCTGTGCTGCAGCTGCGCGATCAGCCTGTCTCTTCTTCCTGGCTGCAAGTATTTCCGATTCCTTAAGGTCAACGACATAGGTATCGAGGATCTTGTCATGCCAGCCTCTGTTCTTATCGTCTACCAGCACCCAGATGTATCCGAGAGCAAATACAGCGGCAGATGCTCTCTTCACGAACCATTCTCTGAACAGCATCTTCCAGAAGCCGATAGGTTCTCCTGTCTCGCTCGATACTACCTGAAGTCCGAGAGCGGCTTTGCCAAGAGTCTTGGACTTGGTAAAGAATACTATCTGTATCACGAGAAATGCTAAGCTGAGCAGCATCCCCATGATCATCAGTACTATTGTACCTGCCGACAATCCGGAATTCATTCCATAGCCATAGCCGTATCCTCCGGAAAAAGGATCAGCGAACGGATCCTGAAAGCCGAATCCTCCGAATCCGTTATAGTATCTTGCAGACATTGCCGCAGCGATACTGGATGACAAGAACATTATTGCAGCAACAACCGGAATGACCGCATCAATGCAGTACGCTCCAAAACGCTTCCCTCTGGAAGCCAACTTCATTACCTTTCTTTCTGTCATTTAAATACTCCTTGAAATATCCAATTGTGAGATTTGATGAAAAATCGCGCATCCTTATCTCGATTTTTATTATACTACACAATTATCTGAAATGTTGTTCTATTAATATACAACAAGGAAAATTATTACCCATTACAGGATCCTGCTCTTCTGAAGCAAGTTTTTTTCAATTCTGCACCCTCTGAGTCATCTGACGGAAGACGGGATTATTCCGCTCCGCAGACGCTCAAATGTCCGCCTGGTATACAGACGGACATGGAGATGGATTATCGTTTTTTTCTATAATCTGCCGGCCTTAAAGAGTACGGGTCCTGTAGTATGATCAGTCTTCGTGTGGTTCGAAGCCTACCAGACTTTCAGGCATCTCTCTGCCGGATCTGGTATAGTAGTCTACCAAAGCTGCCTTGATAGCATCCTCTGCGAGGACTGAGCAGTGGATCTTCCTTGCCGGAAGTCCGTCGAGTGCTTCAACTACGGCTTTGTTCGTGAGCTCGAGTGCTTCGTCAAGAGTCTTGCCCTTGATCAGCTCTGTAGCCATCGAACTTGTAGCGATCGCGCTGCCGCATCCGAATGTTTTGAATTTGACATCTGCTATCCTGTCATCCTCTACCTTGAGGTACATCTTCATTATATCTCCGCAGAGAGGGTTTCCTACTTCTCCTATTCCGTTAGCATCTTCGATTACTCCTACGTTGCGAGGATGTTCAAAGTGATCCATTACCTTGTCTGTATAAAGTGACATCAGTCTCTCCTTTCGCTGTGCCTGTTTTATTATTTCATCTGTTCCTTAAATATGCATTAAACTGCATGGTCCGGAGCTAATAATACTCCGTCCCGGATTATTTGTAAAATTCCGGAATGCAGTGTTCTCTCTTACCGGTCTGAAGATCTTCCCAATAAGGTGACATATCTCTGTAATGCTGCACTACATAATGTACCTTCTCGATAATATAGTCTATCTGCTCTTCTGTATTGTCTATATCCAGACTGAATCTGAGTGATCCGTGTGCTGCCTCTACCGGAATACCCATTCCTGTCAGTACATGGGACGGGTCGAGGGATTCGCTTGTGCAGGCTGAGCCGGATGAACACTCGATGCCGTACATGTCGAGATGGAGCAGCAGGCTCTCACCCTCTACACCCTCAAAGGACCAGTTTACATTGCCCGGCAGGCGGTTCCATCTGTCGCCGTTGAGCTGTGAATAAGGGATGTCCTTGAGACCTTCGATCAGACGATCTCTCAGAGCCGCGACTTTGCTCATATTCTTCTCCATGTTGTCGCAGCCTTCCTTGAGAGCTACAGCCATGGAAGCGATACCAGGAACATTGACCGTTCCTGCTCTCTTGCCTCTCTCCTGAGCGCCGCCCTCGATGACATTGACGAGGCGGATGCCGTTGCGTGCATACAGAATGCCGACGCCCTTAGGACCGTGGAACTTGTGTCCTGACATGGACAGCATGTCTATATTCATTGCCTGAACATCGATAGGCAGATGTGCGGCAGCCTGGACTGAGTCGGTATGGAACAGGATTCCCCTGCTCTTGCACAGAGCTCCGATCTCAGGGATAGGCTGGATAGCTCCCATCTCATTGTTTGCAAACATGATCGATACCAGAGCAGTATCATCACGGAGCGCATTCTCTACGTCCTTGATGTCTACGATACCATTAGCCTGCGGCTTGAGATAAGTGACCTCAAAGCCTTCCTTCTCCAGCTTTGCCATGGTATGAAGAATAGCGTGATGCTCAATATTGAGTGTTACAAGATGCTTCTTACCCTTAGACGCAAGTCCTCTTGCTGCGCTCAGCAGAGCCTGATTGTCAGCCTCCGAACCGCCGGATGTGAAATAGATCTCATTGGCGTGCTTCGCATTGATACATCCCGCAACTGTCTGTCTGGCCTCATCGAGTACTTCCTGGCACCTCTGGCCATCGCTGTGAAGGCTGTTAGGGTTGCCGTTGTAATTGTCGAGACACTCGATCAGCTTGTCTCTTGCTGTTTTGCTGAGATAAGTAGTTGCTGCATTATCCGCATATACTCTCATCTGATGTTCCCTCCTGGTCTGTTTCGCAATTATCGCAGTAAGCTCCAAGCATCTTCCAGCGATTTCCTTTTATTATATCTTCAAGTGTTATACGGCTGAGATAGCTTTCGATCACCTTGTCAAGTCCCACCCAAAGCGGCAGTGTGCTGCATGTCGAAGCTTTCTCGCACTGAACGCCTTCCTGCATGATGCAGTTTACAGGCGCGAGAGTTCCTTCGGTTAGGAGCAGTATCTCGCTGATATTATAATCAGCCGGATCTCTGGCAAGTCTGTAGCCTCCGTTCTTGCCTCTCAGGCTTTCGAGCAAACCGCCTTTATTGAGTATGGCGATTATACTCTCAAGATACTTCATCGACAGGTTTTCTTTCTCCGCTATATCCGCGAGAGAAACGTACCCGCCGTCTGAAAGTCTGGCAAGATCAGTCATGACCGTCAGAGCATATCTACCCTTGGTCGATACCATCATAATCAGGTGCCTCCTTAACACCTCGTAAATCCTATCACTCAGGTAGGAATATGTCAACACCAAGTATATCCTTATTCTTCGCCCAGCAGGCCGATTTCGTCCTATAATCTCCCCAATAATGTAAATAAACCTCTAAGTTTGAAAATATAAACAAATTAAGGATTATTTAATAAACACTAAATCATTTACACCGTTTCAGACTATACATATAATATATATGGACAAAATTGGTTTTGTGTAATTTCCTATTATTATCTTAAACAGAACAGGAGTTACCGTTATATGAGTATATTCTATACGATAATTGCTTTCCTCGGCGGACTGGCGATGTTCCTCTACGGAATGCGAATCATGGGCGACGGTCTTAAGAGTTCCTCCAGCGGAGCGCTGAGGACAGTTCTTGCCAAAGTCACCAACAAACCTGTCATGGGTTTCCTTCTCGGAATGCTGACAGCGGCTATCATCCAGAGCTCCACTGCAACCATCGTTATTACTGTCGGTCTTGTCGGTGCGGGTCTCCTGACTTTCCATCAGTCGATCGGTATAGTTCTCGGCGCTAACGTCGGCACTGCCATCACTGCTCAGGTCATCAGGCTTATGGATGTCAGTTCAGGAATGGACAGTCCTCTGTACTTCTTCAAAGCTGACAACCTCGCCCCTCTCGCTCTCGTTATCGGCATCGTGATGATCATGTTCGTCAGGAAGAGTTCGGCCAAAACTACCGGCAACATTGCCTGCGGATTCGGTATCCTCTTCATGGGTCTTATATACATGAGCGATGTTGTTTCCGGATTCGGTGACCAGCTGAGCTATATGCTGACTGCTTTCCAGAACAACTATTTTCTCGGATTCCTTGCCGGTGTTCTTGTTACCGGTGTCGTGCAGAGTTCATCAGCTGTTATCGGTATCATCCAGTCAGTTGCCAGCTCGATCGGCGTCAACTTTCAGGCTGTCTTTGCAGTTATCATCGGTGTCAATATCGGTGACTGTCTGACGACATTCCTCGTGAGCCGTATCGGCGCCAAGCCAAGCCAGCGCAGGACCGCGGTAGTCCACATCGTCTATAACGTTTTTGCAGCAGTTCTCATCTCTCTGGTCGTATTCATCTGCAGAGAGACCGGGCTGATCAATGATGATATATGGACCATGACCCTCAATTCCGGAGGCGTCGCTAACCTGCACGGTATATTCAGGCTTGTTCCGGCCATCGTGCTGCTTCCGCTTACTCCTCTCTTCGAGAGGATCACCCTCGCTATCGTTCACGACGAGCCGATAGATGCAGAGGACAAGAATGCTATTGCTGCCCTTGACGGGCTCGATGAGCGCTTCTTCACTTCTCCGCCTCTCGCCCTTGATCAGGTAGAGCGCATCCTGCTCGAGATGAGCGATATAGCGCAGCACAACTTTGACGCATGTGTGAAACAGATATACGACTACGACCCTAAACGCGATCAGCGCATACAGGAACGCGAGGACCTCCTTGACAGGATGACAGACGCTGCTAACAAATACATAGTCTCCCTTTCACCTCATGTGACGAGAGACATAGATACGCGGCGTCAGAACGCTTTGCTCAAAGTCATCATATGTTACGAGAGGATCGGCGATCTGGCAGTCAACATCTCTGAAGAAGTCATTCGCCTCAAGAGTGATAACAAGTCATTCTCACCTAATGCCATGGCGGAGCTGAGGATCGGATTCGATGCCGTCTATGAGATCCTTCATACGACTACGGATGCTTACAGATATAAGAATTCAGAGCTTGCCGCCAAAGTCGAGCCTCTTGAAGAGGTCATCGACGACCTTATCGAAGGAATGAACGCAAGGCACGTATACAGGATGGTCAACCATCTCTGCGACGCAGTCACAGGTATTTACTATCAGGCGATCCTGACCAACATCGAACATATTTCGGATAAGTGCAGCGATATTGCGGTCTATGTTATGGAGAATGATAACGCAGCCATATTCGGTCACGAGCATACATTCGTACACGATCTGCATCATTCCAACAACGCAGATTATCTCAACGCTTATCAGAGGAATTACGATAAGTACTTCGGCAGTCTTGAGGAGATACCTGTTACTAACATTATCGAGGAGGAACCGGATAATGGTGCTCAGGTTCAGGATTCCGAAACCGATAAGAACGGTAATTCAGGAAAGAATTCCAGAGGCAAGTCAGAACGAAAATCGCGTCTGTCAAGACAGACCCGTTCTTTCAAGCCGGCAAAGTCAGCTGATGATGCATCCGAGGGCAAAGCGTCCGGCAGCAAATCCGACAGTCCTGCGGAAGACGATAAATAAGGAGCTTCTGCCGAACAGTAAGCTCCATTACAAACGGATATACACTTACTGGCCCCGCGTCACAGATGCGGGGTTTTCTGATGCACAGGATAACAAAAGGGGCTGTCGCATTTGAATAAAATGTGGCAGCCTCTTAACTTAAACAGCAGACAGCT
>SVCR01000101.1 GCA_015058265.1 Clostridiales bacterium | reverse complement strand
ATACTGACAAAACCTGTAATGTTTGCGGCTATACTCGAACTGTAACCGCAACTGAACCTACAGAAGAAACAGAAGTGATCACTGAAGAGGAAGATGTGAAGAAAAAGCTTCCCGCCGTGGTCAGATACGGACTCGCCTTCATCAGCGGGGCGGTTTTGTGTGCTGTGACTCTTGTGCTCATAGCCCGCTATACAACTCTCATCAATTACGCTTCGACAGAAACCTGGGAATACTTCAAAGACCTGGAGAAGTCCTGCGGCAAGTATTACCAGATACTGAAGCTGATCGGGGATGATCCCCTTTCGGATTACGAGCCTAAGGAGATCGATGACGACAGGATCAGGGACATCGTCGCCAAGACAGGAGATCCGTATGCGGAATATTTTACTGCAGCAGAGTACGAGGAGTTCGAGAAGAAATTTCTGTCTGATTATGTCGGCATCGGAGCCGGCGTTATGGAGGAAGACGGGAAGGTCATGGTCGGGTCAGTGTTTGAAGGCAGCCCGGCGGACGAAGCCGGATTGAAGAGCGGAGATGTGATCATAAACGTCGACGGCAAAGAGCCTTCAACCGCAGATGAAGCAGTTAAGCTGGTATCCGGAGATGCGGGAACTGAGGTTACCGTCAGGATATTGAGGGACGGGAATTACATGGACATCACCATGACCCGCGAGAAGATAGAACAGCAGTCTGTAGATTATTCAGAGGTAGAGGGACACGACAAAGTCGGATACATTCGATTGTTACTGTTCAGAAGTGATACAGCAAGGGACTTCAAGCTTGCTGTCAGAGACCTGAGAAATGAAGGCTGCGACAGATACATAATAGATCTGAGAGATAACGGAGGCGGTCTTACAGATGAGTGCATCGAGATCGCGGACTATCTCCTGCCTGCATGCAGAATAATGACTGACGTACGCAAAGACGGATCGGAGAAAGTATACAGTTCGGATGCGAGCTCAGCTGATCTGGAGTGCGCGGTCCTGGTCAACAGGAATACTGCGAGTGCGTCAGAGATACTGACAGGAGCACTGCAGGACAATGATGCGTGCACGGTTATCGGAGAGAAAACCTACGGAAAAGGTGTGACCCAAGTGACCCATAAATTCCGTGATGGATCGGTCATCAAACTGACAGACAGTGAGTACTTCAGACCAAGCGGAGAGAAGGTCCAGGGCGTAGGGATCACGCCGGATATAGAAGCAGATGGCGACATGGTCATGGCTGAAGCGCTGAAGGAGCTTGAGAAGTGAAGATCTTCTATACACATGATTATTCAGCTAATAGAGGAGAGAGTCACCGCCTGCTTGCTCATGCCATCGGTCTGTATCTCAATGACAGAGAACGAGGCGCCGAGCTGGCGGGATCTTTGCTGAAAGAAAGATCCGGCAAACCGTATATCGAAGGGTTTGCCGGCTTTTCCATTTCTCACAGCAATAACACCTGGGCTCTGCTGATAGGGGACGGCCCATGCGGCCTGGATGTTCAGTATCCGAAGAAGTGCGATATACTTTCGATAGCACAGCGATTTTATAATAAAGATGATGCTGACCTCATTATGAGCGCTGCGGGAAGCTGTAATGATAAGAGCGCAGATAAAGCTTCACAGGATCCGGAAGCGGCAGAACTGTTCTTCCGGGTATGGGCACGCAGAGAGGCTTTGATCAAGGCGGCCGGAACGACTGTCGCAGCCGAGGACATCCCGGCAGTGATGAGCGACACAGCTGACTATGAGGGAGCCGCCTGGAGGTTATCAGATGTCTGCGTACCCGGGACTGAGGATCTGTTTGCTGCTGTATGTGTCAGACAGGAAGAGCCGGAAAGCGAGATAGAATATATCGAGATATGAAAAATAAAGAAAACAAAAGAAGCAATAAGAGCGCGGCGGAGACAGCATATGCATATCTTGCTTCCCTAATGAGGACAGTAGCTGAAATGGAGAAGCATCTGGCCGAAAAGGGATATGACCGCGATGAGATACGGGAAACTATCGATGAGCTGAAAGCGAACAGATATCTTGATGATCAGCAGTACGCCCTCAGATATTTCGAATATAATCATGAGAAGAGAAGAGGGACTTTGCGCGCTGTGCGTGAGCTGGAAGAGAAAGGGCTAGACAGCGAGACCATCAGAAATGCTCGTGAGGACTTCATGTACGAAAACAGCATCGACGAATTCAGCGATGCGATAGAAGAGGCTGAGAAGCTTCTGTCTATATCCGGACACAGAGGTCCTGCAGACGAGAAGCTGGCTGCGTCGATAGCCCGCAAACTGGAGAGAAAAGGCTTTGCGCGGGATACTATTTTCAAAGTACTCGGCAGGATAAGAAACGGTGAACCGGAGATATAGCGTATAGTGACAGTGAAATAGAGAAAAGGGGAAAGAATGGAAGAAAGATTTGCCAGAACGGTAAAGCTGACCGGAACAGAAGGTCTTGAGAAGCTCAGAGCGGCAAGGATTCTTATAATCGGAGTCGGGGGAGTCGGCTCATATGCAGCTGAGGCTGCAGCCCGCTCCGGTATAGGTGATATAACTGTGATGGACGGAGATGTTGTTGTCGAGAGCAATCTCAACAGGCAGCTTGTCGCTTTGACATCCACAATGGGCAAGAACAAAGCAGAGGTCATGGCGGCCAGGATCAGGGATATCGATCCAGGCATCAAGGTGACATGCCTGCCCAGATTCTACAGAACTGATGACGAGCTCGATCTTACAGAGTATGATTGGATAATCGATGCGATAGATGACGTAGATGCTAAGACGGCACTCATCATCAAAGCCGTAAGATCCGGAATTGCAATAATCTCAGCAATGGGAGCTGCGGGAAAGACCGGGACTTCGTTCAAAGCGGATGACCTGTCTCGAACATCAGTGTGCCCGCTTGCGAGAGTCATGAGGAGAAGGCTAAGGGATGCCGGGATCGAACATCTCCCGGTCGTCTATTCAGAAGAGAAGCCTGTGCCTCGTGACGGAGTCCTCGGGACCCTCAGCTACGTGCCGGGATCTGCCGGACTGGTGCTCGCGGGATATGTAATAAGGGCGATTTCTGGTGTATAATAAACAACTATGAAGATATTCGCAATAGCAGATCTGCATCTGTCTTTCAACGAAAATATAAATAAGCCGATGGATATATTCGGACCGGGGTGGGAGAACCATTCAGAGAGACTCAGGGAGTATTGGCTTGAGAATGTTTCTGCTGAGGATATCGTGCTCATCCCCGGGGATCTGTCATGGGGGCTTAAGATAGAGGAGGCCATGGCTGATTTTGAATGGATCCACGGACTCCCCGGAATGAAGATAATCTCCAAAGGAAACCATGATCTGTGGTGGGGAAGGATCAATTATCTCAATTCCCTTTATGAAGATGTAGTATTCCTTCAGAATGACTGTTACGAAGTACCCGGCGAAGATATCGTCATAACGGCTTCGAGGGGCTGGCCTTATCCGGGCTCAGACGAATATACAGAACATGATGAGAAGATATATGCCCGTGAACTGGGGAGGATGAAGCTCGGCCTTGATGCCGCGCGATCCAAGGCTCCCGGATCAAGGATCATCGTATGCATGCATTATCCGCCAAGTGATGCATCGGGCAGAAGAACTGCATTCACAGATATTCTTGAAGAATACGGAGTGTGGAAATGCGTATACGGACATCTCCACGGAAACGCGTCTTTCCGGAGAGGGATAAGAGGAATAGTAAGAGGAATTGAATATCAGCTGGTGTCGCTTGACTACATAGGCGCTGTCCCAAAGCTGATATATGACAGTACCGATAAATAAACCAGGAGCGAAACATAATGAAATATGCTTTCATAATCAATCCTGAATCAGGACAGGGAGATCACGGAGAAGGCCTGGTACCTGAGATCGAGGAACTGATAGCGGGAAATCCCAACAGGGATATCAAAGTGTACTATACTCAGGGTGCAGGAGACGCGACCGTTCTTGCTGAAATGATCTCTGCCGAAGCACAGGAGGATACTGTAGTCTTCGCATGCGGAGGTGACGGTACGATACAGGAGGTAGCTAACGGCCTTTATGGACATGACCATGGGATACTCGGCATCGTTCCGGTCGGAAGCGGAAATGACTTTGTACGTGAACTCAGCAAGAAACGCGGAAACTCGAAGAAGTACCTTAACCTTCCGGAGCAATTTGATGGTATAGTCAGGAAGATCGATCTCATCAGGATCTCATGGATAGAGAACGGTGAGGAGCGCTCAAGGCTGATAGTAAACGGCATCAACATCGGATTTGACGGGAATACAGCGATACTGGCACACAACCTCAAGAAGCTTCCGCTGGTTTCGGGAACAGGATCATATATGATGGCAGTGGCGGTCAACCTTGCTAAGAAGAAGGGTCAGAAGCTACGCATCACTGCCGACGGCAAACCTTTCCATACCGGGGAGCTGCTGCTTGCAACTGCTGCAAACGGAGGGTTCTGCGGTGGCGGCGTGAACAGCTGCCCTAACGCGGATCTTTCGGACGGACTTATCGAGCTGATGATCATCAAGGACATACCGCGCAGGAAGTTCGTCGCCCTGTTCCCTAAATACAAGGCAGGGAAGGTCTTCAATATGAAGGGGTCGAAATCACTGGTCTCATATACTCAGGCCAGAAACATCTTCATCGAGCCGATGCTCGGCCATACTATGAAATTCGTCGGAGACGGTGAGATATTTGAGACCGGAGCGATCCGTGTAGATATACTGCACAATGCGATCAGAGCATTGATGCTGTAACTGCAGAATTATGCATTATCGGAGTGCAGATATGAACAATAACAGAAACATAATGAATACTCATTTCAGAGCAGTGATCGCCGCTGCTCTTATTTTCGTTACCACATTGATGTTGTTCTCGCAGATTGCTCTGGCCGAGGCAGGATCAATGATACCGATCGGAGATCCGAATGCTGAGCCTCCGGAATTGAAGGCAAAGGCGGCTGCGCTGTATTCTCTTGATCTCGACCGGGTAGTATATTCAAAGAACGAGAACAAGAAAATGTCACCATACAGCATCACCAAGATCCTTACCTGTTATCTGGCTATAGAGAACTTATGGCTGGATGAAGAGGTGACTGTGTCGGCCGATGCAACGCAGGCATATGAGAACGGAACGACTATATACCTCAAGGAAGGGGAGAAGATCCGCGTATGCGACCTGGTATACGGCGCTTTGCTCGCGTCGGGAAATGACGCAGCATATGCGTTGGGTGAAGCTGTCTCAGGAAGTGAGAAGGATTTCGCTGATCTGATGAACAAGACTGTCAGCGAGTGGGGATGTAAGGACACACACTTTGTCAATGCTAACGGCTGGAAGAATGACGAGCACTACACGACTGCTCATGATATGAGTATCATAGCTGCCAAGTGTTTTGAGAATGTTTCGCTGCTCACGATGTCACTGGAGAAGGAATATACGATCCCTGAGACCAACATGACAGAGGCAAGGCAGCTGAAGAATTACTTCCTCAGCGCGGTCAAGAAGGTCAATGGAATAACCGGAGGAAAGACCGGAAGCTGGTCTGAAGATGACTGCTCGATAGCTCTTCAGTTTGAGAAGGACGGGCTTAAAGCGGTCGTCATACTGCTTGGCGACACTCATAAGTCGAGAGCGAAGGATGTCAAGAAGCTGATCGACTTCTCGCCGGTCGTTACACCGGGATTCCTGGTATCCGATAAAGGGGATATAGTTACAACAGCACGTGTAAGACACGGAGAGATAACTAAAGCAGAGCTCAGCGTAGACGGGGCTACTGTCGCATACCCTGCGAGCAATGATACGAAGGACATCGAAGTCGTAACTGACATAGACAAGCTCGAGGCCCCGCTTTCAAAAGGGGACAAAGCCGGCACATATAAGGTGTTTGTCGACGGAAGTCTTGTCGGAGAGCATGACCTTGTCATGGCAGAAGACGTAGAAACCGGATGGTTCCCGTCATATCTGTACATATCTAACCGGCAAACTATGATAATAGCATTTGCATTGCTTTGCCTGCTGTTCCTGATAATGGTAATCAACAGAGTAAAAAAGGCAGGAAAGAAACCGGCCGGAAAACACGATAAAACCGGCAAATAATATAAAGATTGAAAAGGAAGCAGAAGGTGTGTTATAATCACCTTCGCTGTGGAGAGGTACCCAAGTGGCTGAAGGGTCTGGCTTCGAATACCAGTAGGTCGGTAGTACCGGCGCGGGGGTTCAAATCCCCCTCTCTCCGCCATGCCCTGCTAACGCAGGGCTCTTTTATTGCGGGGGATTTTCACCCCAAGGGGTTCCCCTAAAGGGACTAGGCGCTGCGCGCCGTCGCAAATCCCCCTCTCTCCGCCATATATGCGGCATACGAGCCGTTTCGAGAGTCGTTCTATGAACGGCTCTCTTTTTTGTGTCCAGGATTATCATTGGCAGACTGCCGGACGGATATTAGATGAAACAACACTGTGTAATCGTTTCCAA
>SVCR01000100.1 GCA_015058265.1 Clostridiales bacterium | reverse complement strand
TGAAGAAGCGGCTGCCCAGGGCTTGTATGCCGGGATCAATGCGGCTATGAAGATCCTGGGACGGGAAGCTCTCTTTATAGACCGTTCGGAAGGCTATATAGGAGTTCTGGTCGATGATCTGATAACAAAAGAGAATCATGAACCCTACCGTATGATGACCTCCCGTGCGGAATATCGGCTGCTTCTGCGGCAGGACAACGCAGAGCTTCGGCTGCTGGAAAAAGGCTACCGCTGCGGACTTATCAGTGAAGACAGATATCAGAGATTTCTGAAGAAAAAGCAGCAGATCCAGGATGAGATCGAGCGGGTAAAGAGACTTCGGATCGGAGCCGGAGCAACGACTCAGCAGTGCCTGGCGCAGCTGGGAAGCACGCCTCTGTCTACATCCGCTACTATGGCGGAATTGATCAAAAGGCCTGAGCTGGACTACAGAGCTCTCTCTGTCCTTGACCCGGACAGACCTTCCCTTCCCTATGACGTACAGGAAGAGATCAATATTGAGATAAAATACGAGGGGTATATAACCAGACAGGAAAAACAGGTCAGACAGTTCCGAAAGATGGAAGAAAAGAAGATACCGGAAGATATCGATTACGATCAGGTTCCCAGCCTTCGAAATGAAGCCCGCCAGAAACTGATGAAAGTGCGGCCGGCCTCCATAGGCCAGGCTTCCAGAGTCATGGGAGTTAACCCGGCGGATGTGTCTGTGCTTATGGTATATCTGAAGGGAAGAAATCAGCTGTAATACAGACCGGTGGTTGTGATGAATATCGAAAGTGAAGGACTGGCCGGATATGATTCCGCAAGAGCACCCAGAATACTATATCGGAGTATATATCGATGAACATAGATGTAAATAATTACAACATTTCGACACTTATCGATGGATGCAAACAGCTGAATATTATCCTGTCTGAGCAGCAGATCCGGCAGTTTATCTGCTATTACGAGATGCTGACGGAGAAGAACAAAGTGATGAATCTCACGGCCATCACAGACTGGGAAGAGGTTCTGACCAGGCATTTCCTGGACAGCCTTCTGGTCTGCAGGGCGGTTGATCTGTCCGGAGATGATCTTGCCTTGCTGGACCTTGGAACAGGCGCAGGATTCCCCGGAATTCCGCTGAAGATCGCATTCCCTCATCTGTCCGTGACCCTTGCGGATTCCCTGAACAAGCGAATTCTGTTCCTGAATGAGGTGATCGAAGAACTCGCTCTCACGGATATCCAGACGTTTCATGGAAGAGCTGAAGAACTCGGACATCAGGCGCAGCATCGCGAACACTATGATCTGGTCGTATCCAGAGCGGTGGCGAATCTTTCTTCTCTGTGCGAATACTGTATTCCTTTTGTAAAGCAGGGCGGATCGTTTGTTTCATACAAATCGACAGATATCGATATGGAATATCAGGAATGCGGAAGGGCCGTATCAATACTTGGAGGAAGAAGCCGGGGAATTACTACTCTCCCGCTTCCTGAAACGGACCTTAAGAGATCCTTTGTGATAATAGAAAAAGTAAAGCCCACTCCCGTGAAGTATCCACGAAAAGCGGGCACACCGTCCAGAGATCCGATCCACTGATCTGAACTGCTGTTTACTTTTTACAATATGTGATCTTTAAAGTATCAAATGCATCAATGCATCAGGCTGGTGCAGGCAGCTATAAATTCTGCCGGGCTCTCCATGTGAGGCAGCATGCGGGTTCCCGGTACAGTCGCTGCTTTGATGGAATCATTTTCTTTCTGATACAGGCTGGTGATCATCGCAGCGTTGTCAGCCTTTTCTCCGTACAGGATACTGAGCTTCTCTCCTGTTTTCTTCAGAGCCTTGCTTATATCCACAGTCATCGTATTCCCCTGGATGGAGGCAAGAAGGTACTTCCCTCTTCCTTCGTTGAAATGAGCACCCTCATAGAAAGCATCTACAAATCTTTTTTTCGCATGGAAAGGATTGTACATGTATTTTTCCGTAAAGGAATAATCAATATTACTCCTCGCCTGTGACATATTATAGACAGTTGTCCCGATCACCGGAAGTGAGATCAGGACAGCGGCTGCCCTTGATCTCTTGTTCGGAGTCTGCTTCAGTGAGTTGATGCTCTTCGGATTGACAGCAATGATCCGTCCTATAAGTGACTCATCTGAAGCTGCTGCCATGAGCGCAAAGGATGAGGAATATCCATTGGCAATGACAGTACACTTCTTTCCAACCACCTGTTTGATAAATGATTTCAGAGCCAGCACATAAAAATAGTTCGTATAAGTCAGTTTCTTTTTAGATGATCTTCCGCATCCCGGAAGATCGACTGTGTAGACAGTATGATCTTTACTGAATTCATCAATTACTTCATTCCATTCATAAGAACTGAATGCAGGATGAAGGTCATGAATCAGGACAACAGGACTTCCCGTCCCATATTTATGATAAAACATCTCTCCGTACTGCCACGTATAGTATTTACCACCGCCCGGTTTTAACATATTTTTACCGGAAGCTACGGAATCGATGAAGCTGTTGGATAAATGCATGATTCCGATCGCGAATACGTTAAGTTTAAAAAAGGTTTTTAATTGTACTGAAAAACGAGACATAGGACTACCTCCAAAAGGTTCTTTAACAGATCCGGGTATATGATCCTTCAGATTTAACATCTGGTATTATACAGTATCCCCGTCCTGACTGCCACAGACAAAATAAAGGCAATGTCGTTTTCGAAAGACTATTATCTTTAATTATGCGATTGTTTCACGTGAAACAAATATGAACATATTTCAGGATCATATCAGTGGCTGAGCTGTTTTTATTAAATGAACATGGAAGGTTTCATCGCCTGTGGAATATTAATAACGAAGTCAATGTTTCACGTGAAACACTGTATTGATTATAAGGAGATAACCAGGTTAAACAGAAGTGCTGAATTATATAGGAGACAAGTATTATGAAAGGAAAACCTGGATGCTACAGATTTTCGTACGCCATTGCGCTGTGCAGGGGGAATGCCGAAGTATCGTTATGTGAGAAATTTTCTTGTACTTCAAACCTTATGTTAAAAACCTCGGAATTATATCATTATATCCATGAAGCATGGAAATCTATACTCGAGTTCAAAGTATAACTCTATTTAGGGATGAATCGAGCCTGATATATCATTCAGACAATTGTTTCACGTGAAACAATTTAGCATTTTAAGAGTTTCTATCTTTTTTCAATCCGTAAGCTGTGGTATAGTAGTGAATGCACTGAAAAGGAGTATATAATAATGAATCGTACTATTATAATAGCGAATCAAAAGGGTGGAGTGGGTAAAACGACCACGGCTATTAATCTTGCAGCATGTCTTGCCGCAAGGAGAAGAAAAGTCCTGTTGATCGATATGGATCCGCAGGGTAACACTTCCAGCGGTTTTGATGTTTCCAAAGACCAGATCAACAAAAACATATATGATGTAATGCTTGGCGAAGCAAGGATAGAGGATGCAGTTATAAAGGACATCCGGCCAAAGCTGTCGCTGATCCCTTCGGATGTCAATCTGGCGGCCTGTGAGATCCAGTTGTCTGACGCGGAAGACAGAAACAATATTTTAAGGAAGCAGCTGGAGTATATTCAGAAGGATTACGAGTATATTATTATCGACTGTCCGCCTTCTCTAAATATTCTCACATTGAATGCCATGTGCGCAGGTGATACGGTGATCGTGCCGCTTCAGTGTGAGTTCTACGCTCTGGAGGGACTTGCTCAGCTCATGCAGACAGTCAAGCTGGTGTCGGAGAGACTTAATCCGGATCTGCTGATCGAAGGCATAGTATTTACCATGTATGACAGCAGAACAAAGCTTGCCACCCAGGTCGTAGAGAATGTCGAAGAAAATACGGACAAGAAGATCTACAAGGTAGTGATTCCGAGAAATGTGAGACTGGCCGAGGCACCCAGCTATGGGATGCCGATCATTGAGTACGACCCCCGCTCAACCGGAGCGAAAGCGTATGATGCTCTGGCCAAGAAGGTGATCCGTTATCATTACAAAAGAACTAACAGATAATTATTAGAAAAGAGAGGAGCAGCATATGCCTAAGAGAGGAGGACTTGGTCAGAGAGGTCTTGACCTTCTGATATCAGCCTCACCCGGCGGGACCGATAAGTCTGCCGCAGAAGAGAAGCCTGCATCGAAAGAGAAGAGCCCTGCAAAGAAGAATTCAAAAACGAGTTCTAAAACGAAGAGCAGTACAGGTAAAAAAACGGCGAGTAAGAGCAGTGCAGCTGCGAAAAGCAGCAGAAAGAGCAGCGTTCAGAAGCCGGCAAAACCAGCAAAAACAACCGAGAGCGCTGCAAAAGCAAAGAATAAAGATGCATCGCCGAACAATACTGTCGCAGAGAACGCTTTTACAGAGAGTGCTGTGTCCGAAAGCGCCGTAACAGACAGGGCGTTCCAGAACAGCACACAGCTTATGTCTGCGGATGGTAATATGGCCGCTGCAGGCCATAGCAGTTCTGTCAATGAGCCGCTTGAGCTTCCTATTGAGCTGGTGGAACCCAATCGGGAACAGCCAAGGAAAAACTTTGATGACGACGCGCTCCAGGAACTGGCTGATTCGATAAAGCAGTTTGGAGTGATTCAACCGCTTCTTGTCCAGAAGAAAGACGACTACTATGAGATCATTGCCGGAGAGAGAAGGTGGAGAGCCTCCAGACTGGCCGGTCTTAAGAAGATCCCTGTTATCGTCAAGGATTACACCGACAAGGAAGCGATGGAGATCTCTCTGATCGAGAATATCCAGAGGGAAGATCTGAATCCGATCGAAGAAGCTTTCGCGTATAAGAGGCTGATGGAGGAATATAATCTCCGTCAGGATGAGGTTGCGCAGAGAGTATCAAGAAGCCGTGCCGCAATCGCCAATTCCGTGCGTCTTCTGAATCTTGATAAGAGAGTGCAGGATATGGTGATAAGTGAGATGCTCACAACCGGTCATGTCAGGGCACTGCTTGCGATCACGGATGCTGACCTTCAGTATGAAACGGCGCAGAGAATCTTTGATGAGAAAATGAGTGTCCGTGAAGTCGAGAGGCTGGTGCGCAAACTTCTGGAAGGACCCGTACAGGTCAGGAAGGCTCCTGTCAGTGAGACGCTTAAGACCATATATGCCGGAATGGAAGAAGAGATGAAGACGTGCCTGGGAACAAAGGTGACGATATCTCCGAAATCCGCGCAGAAAGGCAGGATAGAGATCGAGTATTATTCGGCGGAAGATCTGGATCGTCTGTGCGATCTGCTGAAAACACCGCACAATCAGACTGGAGGATGATAAAGTGCAGAATTCTATACTGAACAGACTTGGATTTGACCCGGGTTTTCTGATCCTGGGACTCATGGTGATCCTCGTCTTTGTGCTGATCTATCTGGCAAGTATCTCCATGAAGCTGTCGCGCTTTATGAAACGCTATAAGATATTCATGAGAGGCAAGGACGGTGTCTCACTGGAGAGAGCTTTTGAGAGCAAC
Organism: Clostridiales bacterium; assembly: GCA_015058265.1. Next base: position 973 of record SVCR01000100.1, on the reverse strand, counting down.
TTTATTGAAGTGGACCGTATCGCGGAACAGAGCAAGAATCAGGCACAGGAGATCATCCGGCTTCGCGAGATGATGAGCAGGACACCGATGAAGACCGGTATCGTCAAGTATGACGCATTTTCCGATGTAGGCGGCCGTATGAGTTTCGCGCTGGCGATGCTGGATATGAATAACACCGGGTTTGTCATTAACGCGATCCACAGCAAAGAGGGCTGTTACACCTACATTAAAGAGATTGTCAAGGGTGAGTCCTATATCCAGCTTGGAGAAGAGGAAAAGGAAGCACTCAGGCAGGCGGTCGTTACGTATGAGAATAATTCACAGTCATAAATGACCCACAGCATTCAGACAGTAAGAGGAGGACTATTATGTTAGATATCAAATTTGTCAGAGAAAACCCGGAGGTTGTCAGAGAAAACATCCGCAAGAAGTTTCAGGATGCGAAGCTCCCTCTGGTTGATGAAGTCATAGAACTGGACAAGAAGAACCGCGAGATCAAGCAGGAGCTGCAGGCACTGCAGGCTGACCGCAACCGCATCTCCAAGTCAATCGGCAGACTGATGAAGGAGGGCAAGAAAGAGGAGGCAGAGAATGCCAAGGCTGAGGTCGTCCGCAATCAGAACCGTGTTGCTGAGCTGTCGGAGAACGAGAGAGTCGTAGAGGAAGAACTGAAGCAGAAGATGATGATCATTCCGAACATCATTGATCCGTCTGTTCCGATCGGCAAAGATGATTCCGAGAACAGGGAGATCGAGAAGTTCGGCGAGCCGGTCGTTCCGGATTTTGAGATTCCGTATCACACCGAGATCATGGACAAGCTGCATGGGATCGATATGGATGCAGCGGGCAGAGTTGCCGGCAATGGCTTCTATTATCTGATCGGCGATATCGCGAGACTTCATTCCGCTTGCCTCTCCTATGCGAGGGACTTTATGATCGACCGCGGATTCACCTATGTCATTCCTCCGTATAT
>SVCR01000099.1 GCA_015058265.1 Clostridiales bacterium | reverse complement strand
GCTCGGAAAGAAGGAGATCGCATCGACGACAATTACTTATAAAGAGGCTGAAGATATCATTGAGAACGGCTTCGAGCATGATCATGATGAAGATGCAGACAAGGCGGCTGATGCCGAAGATGCAGATGATGCCGGCGATGATGCAGAAGAAAAAGCAGAAGACTGATCTTCTGACTTCCGTTCTGAGCATGAATAACCTTGTAATGAATAATCCATAAAAAATACAGGATCGTGATCGATCCTGTATTTTTCATTGATAAAGCTTTCCGATATGATCTGCAGACTAGACAGTGAATCTGTATCCGAGACCTCTTACCGTGATGAGGTATTTAGGGCTGGACGGATCATCCTCGATCTTCTGTCTGAGTCTGTTGACATATACCATGATGGCATTCTCATCTATGATGGTCTCACCCCAGATGACGCTGTAGATCATGTCTTTAGAGAAGATGTGATCTACGTTATCAATGAACAGCTTCATCATGGAATTCTCTTTGGATGAAAGAGGTATCTCAACATCGTTCTTGTAGAATCTCAGAGTGGACGTGTTATATGTGAACGGCCCGGCGGTTATTATGTTGCTGCCGCCCTGAGTCTGAGTGCTGCGGCTGCGCCTGATGAGCGCTTTGGCCTTAGCAACAAGTGTCACAGGGTTGAAAGGCTTTGTGATATAATCATCCGCTCCGATCTCGAGACCGTACAGGGCATCTTTGTCTTCCTTACGCCCGCTGACTACCATTACAGGAGTCGACAGCTTGTCCGCTCTTATTTTCTGGATCACCTCGAAACCGTCGATCCCTCTCATATTTATATCAAGAAGGATCAGATCGTATCTGTTACGTGTGAGAAGTTCAAGAGCCGCTTCCCCGCTGATCGCCAGGTCAGCATCGATGCCGTTGTTCTTGAGAGCTTTATGAAGCATTGTAAGTATGGTTTTGTCATCATCGACGACGAGAACTTTGTCAGACATATTCTTCCCCACCTTTTTAGTATATAAATATTTATTCATATTCATTCTACCATATCTTTGTCTCTAAGTGAAAAACTATATTCATAAAGTTGCGGGTCTCTTCGTTTGCGATTGGGTCGGCGGGGTGATACACTTCATTAAGTGAATAAACAGGTAAGGAGTAAGAGATTTGCAGGAAAGAATAATCAAAGCTATTACAGATGAACTCGGAATCAAGGAATGGCAAACGACAGCTGTCATCGAGCTGATCGACAGCGGATGCACGATACCTTTCATAGCGCGTTACCGTAAAGAGGCCACGGGTGCGCTCGACGACGAGACGCTGAGAAGATTTGACGAGAGACTCAAATATCTTCGCAATCTTGAGGAGAGAAAGAATACTGTCATCGCCTCCATCGAAGAGCAGGGGAAGATGACGGATGAACTTCGGGAGAAAATAACTGCAGCCGATACGTCGACTGTGCTTGAAGATCTGTACAGACCGTACAGGCCGAAGAGAAAGACCAGAGCGGACATCGCTAAGGAAAAAGGGCTGCAGGGCTTGGCTGATCATCTCATGTCGCCGGGATCGACCGGTGATGTCATGGCGGCTGCGGCTGAATATATAAGTGAGGAAAAGGACGTACCTGACGCTGAGACAGCGCTGAAGCTGGCACAGGATATAATCGCCGGAGAGGTTTCAGACAATGCGGATTTCCGTGAGTGGATCAGGAACAGGACACAGAGATCCGGAGAGATCGTAAGCGTGCCGGGTCAGGCCGGTAAAGAGGCTCTTGAACGCGGAGAGAGCTCAGTCTACGAAAACTATTATGACTACAGAGAATTCGTGAGAAAGATACCGGGACACAGAGTGCTGGCCATTAACAGGGGAGAGAAGGAGAAGTTCCTGTCAGTGAGCGTTGATGCTCCGGAAGAGGACATCCTTGATTATCTGGAACGCAAGGTGTGCAGGAAGGTGACAGATGCATGTCTGCCTTATGTGGCCGAAGCTATAGAAGACGGCTACAGGAGACTGATCGCTCCTTCGATCAGTACAGAGATAAGAAACATGCTTACTGAGAAAGCGGAGGATGGAGCGATCCACATCTTCGGATCCAATCTCGAGCAGCTCCTCATGCAGCCGCCGGTACAGGGCAAGACTGTTCTGGGCTGGGATCCGGCATTCAGAACCGGATGCAAGCTGGCAGTGTGTGATCCTACGGGGAAGATCCTGGACACTGCTGTCATATATCCGACACCGCCGCAGAACAAAGTCGCAGAAGCTGTCAGGACGCTGGAGAGTCTCTGCGATAAGTACAAAGTGGACATCATCTCTGTCGGCAACGGTACGGCATCGCGCGAGTCTGAGAGGATCATCGCTGACTTCATAAAGGATCGCGAGAAGAAAGCAGGCAGAGGCCGTAAGCTTCAATATGTCATAGTCAATGAGGCGGGGGCTTCTGTATATTCAGCCAGCAAGCTGGCTACCAAGGAATATCCGGATCTTGATGTCGGAGAACGCAGCTCGGCTTCCATAGCAAGGAGACTGCAGGACCCGCTGGCAGAACTCGTCAAGATAGATCCCAAAGCGATCGGAGTCGGGCAATATCAGCATGATATGAGTCAGAAGAAACTCGGTGAGGCTCTCGCTGCGGTAGTCGAAGACTGCGTCAACAGGGTCGGGGTCGATGTCAATACTGCTTCGCCTTCGCTGCTGGAATACGTATCCGGGATATCAGGTCAGATCGCGGCGAATATCGTTAAATACAGAGATGAGAACGGACGCTTTGCCAACAGAAAACAGCTGCTCGATGTCCCGAGACTCGGACCTAAGGCGTATGAACAGTGCGCGGGATTCCTGAGAATAACGGGCGGAGACGAGCCGCTTGACGCGACAGCTGTCCATCCTGAGAGCTATGCTGCAGCAAGAGCTATCCTTTCAGAGACCGGACACAGCGCACGCGACATACTCAATGGCGGAGTGAGCGGTATATCCTACAGCAAAGAGCTGGCGGACAAGCTGAGCATAGGCAGATTCACTTTCGCGGATATAGTTGCTGAGCTTGAAAAGCCGGGAAGAGATCCGCGCAGCGAGGCTGCTGCTCCGGTTCTCAGAAGTGACGTCATGGAGATATCCGATCTGAAACCTGACATGGAGCTGAAAGGGACGGTCAGAAATATCGTAGACTTCGGAGCATTCGTAGATATCGGAGTCCATCAGGACGGTCTGGTGCATATTTCGGAAATGTCAGACAGATATGTCAAGCACCCTCTTGACATAGTCAAGGTGGGCGATATAGTTGATGTCAGAGTCCTCTCTGTCGATGAAAAGAGGAAGAAGATATCCCTGTCAATGAAGAAGAGAAGCTGACATCCGGCACACAAGAGTGCTCAGCTGTCAGCCGGAGGGAGGCATAACAATTGGAAAATAAAAATGGCAAGCGCGCCGGCTTCATAATCATCTTTTCAGCATCTGTTGCCTGCATCGTGCTTGGTATCTATAACGCCTGGGCCGCTTTCAGCGAGGTCGGTAATGCATCTCTGGCGGGTAAGATTCTCATATCCGGAGGCGTTGCCGTTGCGGGGATCCTCGTGATCATTTTCATGCTCCTGCTGGCAAGGCGTACGAGCGATGTCAACAGGATGGAGCTTGAAGCTCTGCGCGAGCGCAATGAGTCGATGGAAGAGCTGAACCAGAAGATGCAGGCGCTGACCCATCACCAGAGACTCGAGACGATAGGCACGATGACGGCCAGTATCGCTCACGATTTCAATAATCTCCTCACACCGATCATGGGATACAGCATGATGACAATGGAGATGCTCGATGATACCCAGACGGAGCTGCAGGAAAATCTGATGGAGATCTACAACGCTTCGGTCAAAGCCAAAGACATGGTCACGCGGCTTGCGGATATGACGAAGAAGGGCAAAGAAGAGAAATTCACCGAGCTCGACCCGGAAGTGATAATCGAAAACTCACTCAAGGTCACTTTGCCTGCCAAGCCTAAGAATGTCGATGTCAAGGTCAGATTCAGATCGCACGGCAGGATGATGAGGGGAGACTCGACCCAGATATCACAGCTCGTCATGAATATAGTTCTCAACGCATATGATGAACTTAAGGAAAAAGGCGGCACGATATACGTGTCGACAGGCATCGAGGACAACAGGATCGTGATGAGATTCAGAGATACCGGAGGCGGGATGGACGCCGAGACCGTGGCAAGGATATTCGATCCGTTCTATACGACTAAGGAATCCGGTAAAGGCACAGGACTCGGCCTCGCGATAGTAGCTCAGGTCGCAGAAACACACGGCGGCAAGGTCTACGTTGATTCCGCACCGGGCAAGGGAACAGAATTCCGTATCACATTCCCTATGCTGGAGAGCAGAGAGACTGCTGATAAGGCCAAGACGATACAGGTAACTGCAGCAGAACTCAAGGAAATGATGGCGCGGGACGGATATATCAACGGGGGAAATAACACTTCTTCGAAAGACATGACCCGGACACTGCAGTAGGTACCGGTTCAGAGCAGATAAACGTAACATCCGGATGTAAAATATCTGTGAATGATGGAGAAATTCGGCGGATAGTGTGCTATAATATATGAGCCAATTTATGGGTACATGCATTTGTCAAATGAAAGGAAATGAAAGCATGATAATTCTAGTTGTAAACACGGGAAGCTCATCACTTAAGTATCAGCTTTTCAACATGGACGATCACTCAGTCCTGGCAAAGGGACTTTGTGAGAGAATCGGCGAAGACGGTCACATGAATTATAAGACTTCAGAAGGCACAGTCTTCGACAAGGACATCGCCCTTCCGGATCACGGAGTAGCGATGCAGTTAGTAATCGATGCTCTTACAGATAAGGAGCACGGAGTTATCTCCGACATGAGCGAGATCGGAGCTGTAGGTCACAGGATCGTACAGGGCGGATATCTCTTCGACAAGTCAGAGATCATCACTGACGAGGTAGAGAAGGGAATCGAAGAGCTCTGCGTTATCGGACCTCTCCACAACCCACCTGCACTGGTAGGTATCAGAGCATGCAAGAAGGTTCTGCCTAACACACCGGGAGTTGTAGTATTCGATACAACATTCCACCGCACTATGCCTGATGAGTGCAAGTACTACGCAATTCCTTGGGAATACGCTGAGAAGTATCATGTTCAGAGATACGGTGCTCACGGAACAAGCCATCGCTATGTAGCTCAGAGATGTGCTGAGATCATGGGTAAGGATCCTGAAGAGCTCAACATCATCACATGCCATCTCGGCAACGGCTCCTCAATCACAGCTGTTAAGGGCGGCAAGTGCTATGATACATCGATGGGTCTCACGCCGCTTGAAGGTCTCGTAATGGGTACACGCTGCGGTTCGATCGATCCGACAGTCGTAAGCTTCATCTATGAGCAGACCGGAATGCCTGTCAAAGAGATCACTGATATGATGACTAAGAAGTCCGGACTCCTTGCTGTTTCTGAGATCTCCGGAGACTGCAGAGACATCGTCAAGGCTGAGGCTGAGGGTAACCACAAGGCTCACGTTGCAAGAGAGATGCTGCTGAGATCAGTAAAGCGCTTCATCGGTGCTTATGCTGCTGAACTTGGTCATGTTGATGCTATGGTATTCACAGCAGGTATCGGAGAGAACGATATCGAGCTGAGAGAGAAGGTCTGCGACAACCTCGGATTCATGGGCGTCAAGATCGACAAGGAGAAGAACAACTGCAGAGGTCAGGAAGTAGAGATCACAGCTCCTGGAGCTTCGATCCGCACATTCATCATTCCGACCAACGAAGAGCTTATGATAGCTAAGGATACACAGGCTCTTGTAGAGGCAATGTAGTGTTCATCGCCATTCCGTTCAAGCAGGAACGGAGCTAAACTAAGGGAATAATTATTTCACCATATATTTATTCTAAACTTATCAAATAACACTTTTGCTTTAACTCAATCTAATTTTTTAATCTTTAATGTAAAGGGAGATGAAAAGATGAAGAGAAATTTCAAGACTATGGATGGCAACCAGGCTGCTGCTCATGTCTCCTACGCGTTCACAGAGGTATCCGGAATCTATCCGATCACTCCGTCCTCGCCAATGGCTGACTATGTAGACCAGTGGGCAGCTGCCGGACGCAAGAACATCTTCGGATCTACTGTACAGGTAGTCGAGATGGAGTCTGAAGCAGGCGCTGCAGGCGCTGTACACGGTTCCCTCGGAGCAGGCGCTCTGACGACCACATACACTGCTTCCCAGGGACTCCTCCTGATGATCCCGAACATGTACAAGATCGCAGGAGAACTTCTGCCGGCAGTATTCCATGTATCGGCACGTACGGTTTCGACTCACGCGCTGAACATCTTCGGAGACCACTCCGACGTATATGCCTGCCGTCAGACAGGATTCGCGATGCTCGCAGAGAGCAACGTACAGGAAGTCATGGACCTCAGCCCTGTAGCTCACCTCGCAGCTATCGAAGGCAGAGTTCCTTTCCTGAACTTCTTCGACGGATTCAGAACATCCCACGAGATTCAGAAAGTCGCTGTATGGGACTA
>SVCR01000098.1 GCA_015058265.1 Clostridiales bacterium | reverse complement strand
CCTCGTATCCTCGAACATCAATTCCAAGTCCAGGATCATCTACTACAGGAATGTGGTGCAGAGAGTTGAGAAGATCATGCCTTATCTGGCATACGAAGAAGATCCGTATATGACTATCATAGACGGCAAGCTCTACTGGATACTCGATGCTTACACAACAAGCAACAAATATCCTTATTCAGAGCCTTACAATGCTCAGGAAAACGGCACCAATTATATCAGGAACTCCATCAAGGTCGTCGTAGACGCATACAACGGGGATGTGGATTTCTACATAGTTGATGATAACGATCCGATCGCAGCGACTTACCAGAAGATATATCCTAAGCTGTTCAAGTCGTCTAATGAGATACCTGAAAATATGAGAGCTCACCTGAGATATCCGAACACACTGTTCAAGATCCAGGCAAGTGTATATTCCAAGTACCACATGGATGAGGTCAAAGTGTTCTATCAGAAAGAGGACCTCTGGGATATCGCTCACCAGATCTACGGAACCGAAGACGTTCAGATGGATCCGAGCTACTTCATATTCAATCTGCCGGATACCAAGGAAGGCGCTGAGTTTATCAACATGGTGCCGTTCACTCCGAAGTCAAAGCAGAACATGACAGCTGTCATGATGGCGCGTAATGACGGAGCGAACTACGGACAGCTCATCGTATATACGATGCCTAAGAACAGGACTATATACGGACCGATGCAGATCGAAGCGCAGATCGACCAGAACACTGAGATCTCCAAGGAATTCTCTCTCTGGGCATCATCCGGGTCTAAATATAAGAGAGGCGATCTGTTCGTAATACCGATCGGTACTTCTCTGATGTACGTAGAGCCGGTATATCTGGAAGCGTCAAATCAGGCTATTCCGGAAGTCAAGAGAGTCATCGTAGCTTATCAGGATAAGATCGCTTACGAGCCGACTCTGTCTGAGGCTCTGCTGAGTCTGTTCGGCGGAACCTATGAGGACAAGGAATCCAAGAGCGTCAGCGAGGATGCCGAGGAAGGCGGCGCGACCGAAGATATCAAGTCGCTCATCAAGAAGGCTCAGAACGCTTACGATAAGGCTATTGCAGCCCAGAAGGAAGGCGACTGGGAAGGTTACGGAAAATATATAGGTCAGCTTGAGCAGTATCTGAACAGGCTGAGTAATCAATAAGAAATAGGGATGGGAATAGATGATCAATTTTGACTTAAACAGAATGCTTTATACCCTCAGACCGGATGAGCATGATCCAGAGACAGTTAAGAACAGACTCGCGGCTCATCCGGAGGTGAGGTTCGTGTCATTCACCGGTGTCGACATGGCCGGACACAACACAGATGAGAAGATCCCGGTCAGGGCGTTCCTGGAGGACATGGAGAAACTGCTTAGTGACGGAGTGCAGACTGACGGCTCTTCCGTAGCTCTGCCGACAATAGCAGATCTTTCAAATGCCAGAGTGGATATCATGCCGGATCAGGATGTGAACTGGTATGTCGAGTACAATTTTAACAACAGGGACTATGAGACAGGACTTCCTACAGGAACTCTCAGGATACCGTCTTTTCTGAGACATAACGGAGATGTCATGGTCGGTTCGAGGACATTCCTCAAAGACTCAATGGACAGGTTCCGTGCCGGACTTGAAGAGGTGCTCAGAAATAATCCGTACGTATTCGACCACATCGGAGGAGTCGACAGCTACGACGATATAGACGAGCTGCTGTTCACTAACGCGACAGAGCTGGAGTTCTGGGTCAAGACTCCTGATGACAGAGCCGACAGGAACCAGCTGTCGATCGCGCAGGAGCTTAAGGAGCAGTATTGGAAGAGAGTTACCGGTCCTGTCGGAACTGCTATGGAGCAGACTCTGGAGATCCTTGAGCATTATGGCTTCGGAGTTGAGATGGGCCATAAAGAGGTCGGCGGAGTCAAAGCCAAAATGGGCAATACCGGAACCTTCGACCATATCATGGAGCAGCTCGAGATCGACTGGAAATATGCTGATCCGATGCAGGCTGCTGACAATGAGAGTCAGGTCAAGAACATCGTAAAAGATGTCTTCCGCATGAACAGTCTGGATGTAACATTCAGGGCTAAACCGATGATCGGAGTCGCTGGCTCCGGAGAGCATACCCACTTCGGCATTGCTGCCAGACTGAAGGACGGAACTGTCACCAATCTGTTCGAGCCGGTCGACCGCGAAGCGGATTTCATGAGTCCGGTCGGATACGGAGCGCTCATGGGCATACTGAAGAATTATGAGCTTCTCAATCCTATAGTTGCTCCGACGCATGATTCCTTCCAGAGACTCAAGCCGGGATATGAGGCTCCGGTCTGTATCGTAACTTCACTCGGAGTCGATCACAAGACTCCGTCGAGAAACAGGACTATACTTATCGGCCTCGTCAGGGATCTGAAGAATCCTCTGTCTACGAGATTCGAATTGAGATCACCTAACCCTCATACAAACTCATACCTGATCATCGGCGCTACATATATGACTATGCTGGATGGTATCAGGGCGGCACTCAAGGCGAAGAAGATACCGTCTGAACTGGAGACATCGATCAGTAAGAAGTACGGCGAAAAGGACTTCTATCTGGATAAGAACAGGGAATACAGGTCAGAGCTCAACATCTATACTGACTATACTCGCGAGGAAAGAGAGAAACTCTTCGGGGTACCGCCTGCAAATGTATGGCAGTGCTTCAGCGTATGGGGCGGCAGAGATGAGGTCGCTGAGAAAACCAGGATAATCACGGATGGTGATGAGACTGCGGGACTGATCCTGCGCTCCTACAGAGAGCAGATGATCCTCAAGTGGCAGATGGAATATCACGACAGATATATACAGAATACGATGGATTTCCTTCGCAGCTGCAGGATGCTTCATGACGATGACACTAATGACTATGATCAGAAGAACTGGAAGGCCATAGCTGATCTCAAGGATCTGATCGGTCATGAGGTCAACGGGAGAGCGTCACTGCTGATGCAGGCAAGAAATGCAATAGACTGCGAGAACTATGAGGAACTCAGCAGACTGGAAATAATAATAGAAGAAAAACTGGAAGAGCTGCGTAACGCGTATAATAAGTATCAGAGAAACATATTCTGATGCTGCGGGGCAGACTCCGGGAGTATCATTAGGAATGAAAAGATAAAATTACAGGAAGAGGCGTTATATGCTGGATATTAAGAGAATCAGAGAAAACTACGAAGAAGTCAAGGCAGGCGTTGAGAAGAGATGTAAGGGCGATTTCGGTATCGAGAAAGTCAGAGATCTCGATGTCAGGAGAAGAGAGATCCTTGCAGAGGTCGAAGCGCTGAAGAACAAGCAGAATGTCACTTCAAGAGAAGTGCCTAAACTCAAAAAAGCGGGCGAAGATACAACAGCCCTCTTCGCGGAGATGAAGCAGTTGTCCGCGAAGATCAAAGAACTCGATGTGGAAGTAACAGCTGTTGAAGAAGAGCTTCGCGCTGTTCTCCTCGGTATTCCTAACACTCCGTACAAGGATGTCCAGATAGGAGAGGATGACAGTGATAACGTCGAGCTCCGCAAGGTAGGAACTCCGCGCGAATTCGATTTTGAGGCTAAGGCACATTGGGACATCGGTGAAGGCCTTGATATTCTTGACTTTGAGAGGGCAGGCAAGCTCTCAGGTGCCAGATTCACAGTATACAAGGGCGCCGGCGCAAGATTGGAAAGAGCTCTTATAAACTTCATGCTTGATCTTCACACAGAAGAGCAGGGATATACAGAGATACTTCCGCCTTTCATGGTAAACAGAGATGCAATGACTGGAACCGGACAGCTGCCTAAATTCGAGGATGATATGTTCTACATCCCGGCTAAGGATTTCTTCCTTATCCCTACAGCAGAGGTACCTGTCACAAATCTGAGAGCTAAGGAGATCATCCCGTTCGAGGAACTGCCTGTATACTACACAGCATATACACCGTGTTTCCGTAAGGAAGCCGGCTCAGCGGGAAGAGATACGAGAGGTCTCATCCGCCAGCACCAGTTCAACAAGGTCGAGATGGTCAAATTCGTAGCACCTGAAACATCTTATGATGAACTCGAAAAGCTCACTAATGATGCTGAAGAAGTCCTGAAAAGACTCGGCATACCATACAGAGTCGTCAGGCTGTCGAGCGGAGACCTCGGCTTCAGCTCAGCGATGACATATGACGTTGAAGTCTGGATGCCTAGCTACGGAAGATACGTTGAGATCTCCAGCTGCTCCAACTTTGAGGATTTCCAGGCAAGGAGAGCCAATATAAGATTCAAGAGAAACAAGGATACCAAGCCGGAATTCGTACATACTCTCAACGGATCCGGACTGGCAGTAGGAAGAACAGTCGCGGCTATTCTTGAGAACTACCAGCAGGAGGACGGAAGCGTAGTGATCCCTGAGGTCCTCAGACCTTACATGGGAGGCAAGACAGAGATCAAACTCCAGTAATGCGTCTGAACGCATCCCTCAAGAGAGCTGCATGATCAAATAACCGGATAACAAAAGAGGAGGAAGAACTGATCACAATCAGATCTTCCTCCTCTTGTTGTCCGCGATGTGTAAAAAACTATCGGCCGTTTTCAGATCCCGACCCGGATCATTCCTTCTTCGTCGACGCCTGACACCTTGTCTTCGTTCTCGATCGCTTTGGCAATAAATGAAATGACTTGAGCATTCATTATCTCACCAGGGCAGGCTACCGGTGTTCCCGGCGGATAGACTATAACAGGATCGTAAAGCACCCGTCCGTCTGCCATATAGAGCGGGACTTCCTCGTACTCGACAGGAACGTCCGCGGAATCAAGATCGAATCCGGGTTCGGAAAGCGGAGATCCCGTAAAACCGGAAGCGACTCCGTAATTAGCGGAAATCTCTTTCAGTGCCGTGAGCAAAGCGTCATAGTCAGATGAGACATTCCCGGCTCCGGTCATGAGCATTACATAACTGCCGTGGACCATCTCAGGGATGATTCCTTTGTATATCAATTCGCGTTCAAGCTGCTCGCCGGACAGGCCGAGTCTGGCCATACTTATGTTGATTTTGGTCATATCAAGACCCGTGCGGTTGTTGTACATCGCGTAGGTCTTGTCATCTTCGATCGGACAAGTAATGAGGTCGAGCCCGTCTATGCGGCCGGCACGCCTGTAGAAATCCGTGAGATCCGAACGCCACTTCCTGATGATATCGCTGCCGTATTCAGACATTATCCTGAGGTTGATATCCAGACTGCCCATAAGGAGATAAGACGGACTTGTGGTCTGCAGCATCCGCAAGGTATCGCTTACTGCGTTTACTGAAGGCCTGTCGGTGCATATGTTGAGTATGCCGCTCCCGGTAAAACTCAGGAGTGTCTTATGGGTGCTGTTGACAACGATGTCTGCGCCGAGTGATTCGGCGGAATGTCTGGTGTGTGTGACATATCCGCCTGCTGCCCTGATGGCTTCCGCGTCACTGTCAAAGAATCTCAGATGAGCACCGTGAGCCTGGTCGACAATGAGGATCATGTCGTGCTCGTGAGCTATGGCTGCCAGCGCGGAAATGTCAGAAAGAATCCCGTAATAATTAGGGCTGGTGATCAGGACCGCTGAAGCGTCCGGATTGTCACGGCAGGCCTGTTCAAGCGATGAAGGGCTGATCTCGCTGACCAGTCCGCATTCTCTGTCGATCTCCGGCCTTATATATACCGGGTTGATGCCCCACAACCTCATTGCGCTGAATGCTGAATGGTGGGAGTTGCGTCCGAGTATCAGCTTGCCGCCTATCGGAACTGATGAGATGACCGCTGCCATCACACCGGCGCTCGAACCGTTTACAAGCAGCTCGCTGTGCTTGACTCCGTACAGCTCTGCATAGCCGTCCATGACGGCTTTGATCGTCGACTCGGGGCAGAACAAAGCATCGGCACCCGGTATCTCTGTGATATCGCATGCCATGAGATTGCGCAGAAACCGGCTGTATCCGGTACGCTCGTAGAGCGATGACCTTCCTTTGTGCCCCGGCATGTGGAAGGAGATGTGTCCTGCGCTCGCCTCTGATGCGGCGGCCAGTTCATTAAGGAAATCGATAATACTGGTCATGGTCCCACCTTCGTTATTACCGCACAGCGATGAACGCAGTCCGGTAATATGACATTAAATTGCTGTTATTATAACATAAGCATGCTGTTTATACATGAAAAAGGGGACGCTGGGCAGTAAATCGGTCATAATATCAAGACAGATAAATAATTAACGCGATTGCATTGGAAAATAATCACTTTGAGGCATTTTTTATTGCTTTGGAGTTAGTTTTTTTTGCCGAAATATTATATAATACCCACGTTGTAAGGCGTAGTACGTCTGTTTTACTGCGCTTGAAGAAAAGCTCCCATATAGTGCGGGTGATATGTATCTGCAGTTATATGAGAACCGAAATGCAAGATATTGGTATTTATATGAAAGGAGTTTCTAAAAGGGATGAGCCAAAGGAAACATTTACCAAGCATCCATGTACCTCATCACAAGAACACGGCCGCATATGAGACCGTGACGATGCCGGTACCGGATGAGGTTAG